>JAAYCO010000151.1 GCA_012729725.1 Planctomycetota bacterium | reverse complement strand
CGTGAAAGTTGCCTGAGACTCATCTGGAAGGAAAACATGACCGCATCCATTGACAACAACATGGCGGCGAAATGCGCTGCAAGCTCGTGCCGCTCATGCGGCAGCATTGGCCTGCGTCCGGTGCTGGATCTGGGTTTGATGCCTTTGTCCGACGGCCTCGTCAGGGAAGATCAGACCGCCAGCGAAGATGCGAGATACCCCCTGGAGGTAGCCTTCTGCCCAAAGTGCAGCCTCGTGCAAATTCTCCAGACAGTGCCGCCGGAAGTGCTCTTCCGGCAGGACTACCCCTACTACTCTTCCGTCATAGACACGCTGATGGAGCATTCAAGGCGAAACGCCCTTGAGCTTATTGAACGGCATCGGCTGGGCAAGAACTCCCTTGTTGTGGAGATTGCCAGCAATGACGGGTATCTGCTGCGCAACTTCGTGCAGAACTCGATACCCGTGCTGGGCATAGACCCCGCCCAGGGCCCCGTCGCCGAGGCGGCCAAAGTGGGCGTGGAAAGCCTGTGCGCCTTTTTCACCTGCAACCTGGCGGCCAAACTCCGCGACGACAACTGTCAGGCCGACGTGATTATAGCCAACAATGTGCTGGCGCACGTTGCAGACACCAACGGCTTCGTCGAAGGCGTCAGGATTCTGCTTAAAGACGACGGCGAAGCAGTCATTGAATGCCCCTATGTTCGCGATCTGATCGACAACTGCGAATTCGACACCATCTATCATGAGCACTTGTGCTACTTCTCGATCACAGCGTTGAACCACCTGTTCAACCGGCACGGGTTGTTTATCAACGAGATTCGGCATCTTGACATTCACGGGGGATCGTTGCGGCTGTACGTCGGCAAGAAGGATAAGGCGTCCCCCGACCTGCAACAGATGCTCGACCACGAACACGCCATCGGGCTTGACGACTATTTGTACTACCAGGCGTTTAGCGAACGAGTCGAAGAGATACGCACCGGCCTGCGCCGGCTGCTGATGGACCTTCGACAGCAGGGATGCTCCATTGCCGCGTACGGCGCACCCGCAAAGGGAACCATACTGCTCAACTACCTGGGATTAGGCAGAGGAGATATCCCTTTTACTGTCGACAGAAACATAAGAAAGCACGGCAAGTATGTTCCAGGCGTGCGAATTCCCATACTTGACACCTCCGCCCTTCTGGACAACATGCCGGACTACACGCTGCTGCTACCGTGGAACTTCCAGTCAGAAATACTTAAGCAGCAGCAACCGTACCGCTCTCGGGGCGGGCGATTCATCATCCCCATTCCAAACCCACGAATTGTTTGACAGACCGGAGACGCCCATGACTGAACAGATGGAGAAAGAACCGTCGCCTCACCTCGATGTGGCCGGCAGCATCTGCCCCAGCTGCGGGGGCGATGGCATGTCGGTTTTCTACAGGGTTACCAACATTCCAGTTCACAGCTGCCTGCTGATGAAAGACCGCCGATCGGCAGTGTCGTTTCCGCGAAGCAACTTGTCGCTGGCTTTCTGTCCCGCGTGCGGGTTCATCTCGAACCAGTTGTTCGACCCGTCTGTTCACAGCTACGGCAGGATATACGAGGAAAGCCAGGGGTACTCGCCATGTTTCAACAGCTTTCTTAATTCGCTGGCCGGACAGCTGGTGGACAAGTTTGACATACGCAACAAGCGAGTGCTGGAGATCGGTTGCGGCAAGGCCGAGTTTCTCGCCGCCATGTGCAGGATCGGAAACAATGAGGGAATAGGCATCGATCCGGGCAGCAATCCCGCGCGCCTGCCGGCATCTGTCAAGGACCGGGTCACTCTGATCTGCGACTTCTATTCCGAAGCGTATTCGGACATAAAAGCCGACTTCGTATGCTGCAGGCACACCTTGGAACATATAGGACCGACCCGCGATTTCCTTCTGACTGTCCGCAAGTCCATGAGCTCCAATCCAGGCGCCATCGCATTTTTCGAGGTGCCCGACGTGCTGCGCGTGCTGAGGGAAAGAGCCTTCTGGGACATTTACTACGAGCACTGCTCATATTTCAGCATGGGTTCGCTGGCCCGGCTGTTCAGATCATGCGGGTTCGACATTATTGATCTGGAGCTTGCGTTCGACAACCAGTACATCCTGCTGACCGCCCGTCCTTCGGCTATTACAGAGCCGAAATTCGACATCGAGCGGGATCTCGACGACCTGCGCTCGAACGTTGCCAAGTTCTCGTTCATGGTGACTGAAGACCTGGAGCTGTGGCGCAGGCGCATGCAGGCGTGGTCTGGGGCCGGGCGGCGAGTAGCGCTCTGGGGCGCTGGCAGCAAGAGCGTGGCGTTTCTGACCACCCTGCGGCTGGACGAGCAAATTGAATTCATCTGTGACATCAACCCGTTCAAACAAGGAACATTCGCCCCAGGTTCCGGCCACGCGATTGTGTCGCCCGATGCCCTGGCGGCGAAAGCGCCGGATGTGGTCATTGCAATGAACAGGATCTATCGTAGCGAAATTGCCTCTCAACTGGAGCAGCTTGGCGTGAAGACAGAACTGCTGGAGGTGTGACCTTAGGAGGCCTTGATGACGTGCCCCCTGTGCAACAAGTCGACAACGTGGTCCTTCTGCCGCATGGAGCGCGCGCCGATCTTCTGCAACGTGCTATACGACACGTATCAGCAGGCTCTGGATGCGCCGGTCGGAACCATCGAGCTGGCGTTCTGCCCCGAGTGCGGCCTTGTTTACAATGCCGCATATGATCCGCGGCTTGTCAAGTATTCGCCCAGCTACGAGAACAGCCTGTTCTTTTCCCCCAGATTCAGAGCCTATGCTCATGATCAGGCGGCGAGCCTGGTGGAATCTCTGGACCTTCACGGAAAGCGAATAGTTGAGATCGGCTGCGGAGATGGCGGTTTTCTGAGCGAGATATGCTCGCTTGGCGAAAACACCGGCACGGGCTACGACCCTGCCGTAAGGAACGGCGTTCACATCAAGAACGTAACGCTGCTGCCAAGAGAGTTCCGTCCCGGCAGCGACGTTCTGGAGGCCGACCTTGTGCTCTGCCGGCAGGTGCTGGAGCATGTGTGGTCGCCCCGAGAATTCCTTGACGGGTTGCGGCGGTCCATGGCCGCTTTGCCGACGCCGCTGTTTGTCGAAGTGCCCAACGGTCTGTGGATCTTGGGCCGAGGCAACCTGTGGGATGTCATATACGAGCACTGCGCGTACTACACGCCGCCGTCATTGTCGGTTGCAATGTCCAGAAGCGGCTTTGTCGCCCGCCGCATCGAGCCTGCATTTGAAGGCCAGTTCCTGACCGTCGAAACCGGCGAAGCCTCCAAGCCGGCTGTAGATGTGACAGACGGCATTCACGAGGTGGAAATACTGGTGCGGCAGTTCCAGAGTTCAAGTCTTCACAACGTGCGATTCTGGCGAAACCAACTCTCAACGCTACGAGAACAGAATCGCCGGGCGGTCATATGGGGCGCCGGCTCCAAGGGCGTAACCTTCCTTAACGCGCTGGACGTGGGCGCCGACGTGCTGCCCTACGTGGTCGACATCAATCCACGCAAGCAGGGCAAATTCGTTCCCGCCTCGGGCCAGCGCGTTGTCGCCCCCCAGGAGCTTGTCGGGCACTCCCCTCATGTCGTCATCGTGATGAACCCCGTTTACATCGAGGAGATTGCCCGGCAACTCGATGCTATGGGTATTCATTGCGAACTCATGACAGTGTGAAACAACGAGAAGAGGAGATGTCTTATTCGCACGTCGCCGCTTGAGTTTCGCGCGTACAGACGTGCAGACGGTCCTGGCATAAACAAGTCAGCGCCCCGAGAGGAGCGCTGACCTTCACAAGCCTGGACTCAAAGAGAGCTACTTCTTCCATGCATAGCGTGTCAGTCCGCCAACGCCCATGGCAAGCCCCAGGAGGGTCAGTGGCTCAGGCACATGACCCTGCGGAGGAGGAGGCGGCGGCGGAGGAACGTAGGCTTCCTCCATGCGAATGAAGTCTACGCCCAGAATGCTCGAATCAAGACCATTCTGGCGGTTTCTCACTGCAATCGCCAGATAGCATGTGGTATCGGCGGCGATGTCATAACTCAGAGTGGTCCAAGGCACGTCAACATTGGACTCTACTTCCACGAATTCGTGCAGAACCTGGTACCAGCTGCTGGAAGGGCCAAGCCAGATGGCGTATTCATCTGCTGTGGAGCCCACGGCATCGTAGAAGTAGTCGAGTTTGAGCACCTTGCCGGCTTCCAGATTAACCTGGCGGTACATATACACCCAGGTGTCTTTGGAGCCTGCCGTCACGGCGCCGAACTTCGCGCCGCTGGTTGGGCTCTTGCCGGCAAGGGTGGTGTACGTGTTAACCGCCCCGCCGTCAGGGGCTACGCCCCATAGGCCCAGACCCGTTTCGAAATCGTCTATTACTGTCGTGGCCTGAGCTGGAACCGCTCCAGCCACCAGCAGGCCCACAACGATGCACACGATGTATTTCTTCATTCAGAACTCCTTTCGTGCCCCAGGCTTTGGGCCCCGGGCAAAACGCACTGCGTGTCGCGGTGCGCCCCCGTTGCGTCGCTGTCACGTTTGAGGCACGGACCCGATATTCCGGCCTCGCCCCCTGAGCATTACAGCATTCTGAAAACAATGTTTAGTGTCTGGCTATCGTTGGCATCACCACCTTTCTCGTGAAAAGGAACGAAATGACCTATGGAACCTCAAGCCGACCGCGCATAGGAGGGCTTGTACGGCTGACGCAGACCTCCTGGAAATCCGTCCTTAAGAAACCCGTGGGCTGCTCAATGGGCGTTTGTATCGTTGAACTTCGAAACCGTCTTTGCCAGTATCCAGAACTCGAGGCTCCACCGTCTGGAAGCTATGTATTCCAGGTCCGCGTCAAGCTTTCGACTGAAGTTCTTGATACTCGTGTCGTAGCCACCCCTGATCTGGGCCAGGCCGGTGATACCGGGTTTGACGGAAAGCCTGGTGTCCACATTGGGGTAGTCATGTTTAAGCTTGGACATAATCTCGGGCCGCTCGGGCCTGGGGCCCACGATGGACATGTCGCCCTTGATCACGTTGACAAGCTGTGGCAGTTCATCAAGGTGGCTTCGTCGCATCCAGCGGCAGGCGGGGATTACTCGCGGATCATTCCTTGCCGCCCACGTCGCCCCCTGGTTCTTCTCGGCGTCCGGGTGCATGGTCCGCAGCTTGTACATCCAGAAGGGCTTGCCGTCTTTGCCCAGCCTCATCTGCCTGAATATCACCGGACCGGGGCTGCTGATCCTGATAAGAAGCGCGCACATGGCGATTACCGGAAGCACAAGCGCCAGAAGCACAACTCCAAGCAGGATATCCATCACTTCCTTGGCCAGCTCGAAGTATCTGCGGGCGAGGTAAACGACCATTCCCATCATGCCTCCGCCCAGCCCCAACAGCGTAACTGGTTCAGGCATGGCTGCCTCCATTGCCTATCAAGCCCCACCTGTTTTGAAGATCCGGAACATGCATTGTGTAAATCGCCATCGGCTAGAAAACGCCACGGACCTCTCCATCGATAACACATCAAACCATAGGTCTTGCATGACTCGCCTTTCAATGCACTGACGCATGTTTGTTACATCCGGACAACTACTTGAAAACCGTCATGAATATCCTGAGACGCTGATCAGGTGTTTTGCGCCGCGATCATCAACCGTCCTCACCTGATCGCCCACGGGGCTTTCCCGGGACGCCTATAATCCGCTGGAGAACCATGCCAAAGGAAACAACACGACATCTGTGGTTGAGCGTCCCGATCAAGTGGTCAGTGCTTCTGGCGGGACTGTTCGCAGCCTTCGCCATCCACTTCCGCGAGAACTGGATCCGGTGGTTTCCCGCCTGGCGCAGGGCCGACCTGGGCCTCTATCAGCGAATCGTCGAGGGCGAGAGTTACTACACGCACGGCCCTCTTGTTCCGCTGATCAGCGTGTTTGCAGCGTTGCAGATACTGAGGCTGGGCAAGGCGCCCGTATCGCCCAGGCCGATGGCGGGAGGCATCGTATTCGGCGTTTCGCTCATGCTGCACCTGGCGGCCAGTCTGGCGAGGGTCAATTTCGCCAGCGGTTTCATGCTCATTGGCGTGCTTGTCGGAATCATTCTCTTCGTCTGGGGCGATGTGGTGTTGCGCAGGCTTTGGTTTCCTATATTGATGCTCGTCTTTATGCTGCCGCTGCCGGAGGTTACGATCGCGCAGCTCAACTTCCGTCTCAAGATGCTCGCGGCAGGCTGGGGCGTGGCGCTGGCCAACGTCTCTGGGATTATCGCCGAACAGAGCGGCAACATGGCCTTTCTTGAAGGCGGCAAAAGTCTCACAATCGCCAATGTCTGCAACGGGCTTCGCACACTGATCAGCCTGCTGGCGTTTGGCGCAATCTATGCCTATGTCTGCACGCTGCGTGGCTGGTGGCGGCTGGGGTTGTTCCTGGCGGCGGCGCCGGTGGCGCTGGCGGCGAACTCCGTCCGGATTCTGGCGCTGATCGCGGTTGCCCACTTCTGGACGGTTGACCACGCGCTTGGAGTTTTCCACGACACCTCCGGCCTGATGATCTACGCGCTGGCCTTCATCATGATGTTCACCCTGGAAAAACTCGTCATCGTGCTAAGAAGCGCCATTGGCAGACCGGCCGTGCCGCGCCAAATGCTTGAAGGCATGCGCCGCACGTCGGCGGATGGACGCCAGGCGTTGCAGCTTGTATGCGCCCTCACCGCCGGCAAACTTGCCGTGCTGCTGGCGCCGCTTCTTGTGGCGGGAGCTCTGACAAGCCGCTTCGCCCAGCCAGGCAGCGGCACGCCCGCGGGAAAACTCGGAATGATGCTGCCCACGACATGCCAGATCGACGGGCACTCATTGCACGGATACGATATGACCCTGGACAGCAGAACCCTGACGATACTTGAAAGCCCCGACTATCTCTATCGCCAATACGTTGCTCCCGGCGCATCTCCTATCGACTTCTGCATCATCTTCAGCCGGGACAACCGAAAAGGCGTTCACCCGCCCGATCTGTGCCTTGAAGGCGGCGGGCAGGAGATCGTCGCAAAGCAAAGTTTCCTTATCGACGTTCCGGGGGTCGCAAGCGTTCCGTTCCGCGAATTAGTGGTAAGGAACGGGGCCACAGAGTTCTGCTATATATATACCTACAAGTCGGGCAAAGGATACACAACCAGCTTCTGGCGTCAGCAATGGACTATCCTGGTCAACAGTTTCCTCAAACGCGACTCAGCCGGGGCGCTCATACGCCTGTCAACTCCCATATCGGGTTCCGCCATGGAGGCGCGATCCCGATTGATAAGCCTGTTTAGCGAAGCGGCGCCGCATCTGGACGACGCCCTCCAATAAAGCGAGGATCATTCATGAAAAGAGCAGCTCTCATAGCGGCGGTCTTTGGCGTGCTGGTGCTGATTGCGGGCGGAATCGCCTTCTACGTGCGACAAAGCAGAACGGACAGGCTTCTGGTTCGCTGCCGGGTCGCGCTTCAGGCAGGTCAGTTCGCCAGATCCGCCGATCTCGCCCAGCAGTACATCTCGCGCAGAGCGGATGACTGGAACGGTTATCATGCACTTGCACAGTCGCTGATCAGACTGGGGCGGCATGCGGATGCTCAGCCCGCCATCATCAAGGCGATGGAGCTTCACCCGGACAAGGTTTCGCTTCCAATCATGCTGGCCGACACGTGGATTGTCCCAGCCGAGAGAATGCTGGATCCCATAAACCAGCCGACTATCGCCTCTATCGAAAAGGCGGTGTCGCAACTGGATGAAGGCCACCGCATCCTGCTGGACATCGAGCCAGCCCAGAACATCGACATGGTGTATGCTCTGCGAGCAATCGGCGCCAACGAGCATCGTCTGTTCCGTGCCTGGCGTTTCCTGGCCGATGCGTACGCGCATGAGGCCGAGACCGCCGCCGCCGCGGGCGCCGAGCAACAGAAGCTTGAAAGCGAACAGATGCAGACGCAGGCGGATAGCAAAGCCGACGAGATGCAGACCCGGTCGTTCCTGACGCTGGTCGAGTGCGTCAATCTTGCAAGGGAGATACCCGAATTGCGGCAGGGGAAGCATCATGAAGAGCTTCTTGAAAACGTCAATTCAGCCATGAGGCTGCTGGCGGCCATGGCGGCGCGTGACGAGGAGCGGGCGGCGGTTCTGCAAAAGGCCATGGATGGTCTTGAGGATGTGACGCCCGCCGCCGCCGCAACCGCGGCAATGAACGCCGTTGCGCTTAGCCGCATCAAGAATCCGTCGCAGACGCCGCAGGCAAGGCAACGGGCCGCGGAACTCATGGATCGTCTGCTCAAGACCCTTCCGAGCGATCACCCGGACCTGGCGGATATCAAGCTGCCGCGAAGCGAGCTGGCAATGACCATGGGCGATCTTGTGCTGGCGGAGAAGCTCGTCGCCGAAGTGCTGAAAACGGAAGCGTCAAATCGAAACGCCCAGTTGCTCGAAGGTTCTCTTCTGTTGCGACGCGGGCAGGTCATGGAAGCCGAGCGCAAGCTCTTTCTGGTCAAGACGCAGAATCCCGAATGGGCGGAGGCGCAGTACATTTACGCTCATGCCGCAAGCGAGGCGGGCAAGCCGGCCCTCGCGCGAGACGCCATGCAGGCGGTCGTGAACCTGTATCCCGGCCACGTCCAGGCGCGGGGCTATCTGGTTGATCTCTACATCAGGGACGGCCTGCTGGATAACGCGTTCGACGAGGCGGCGTCGCTTTACAGATACCTCCGGGCGCCTGATCCCCAGGCATTGTTGTTGTATGTTCGGGCCGCCAAAAGCTCGGGGCGGGCCAACCTCGCGCGTCGTGAGTTGGAGAATGCAGCCAGACAGGTGGACAAGCACCCGGCAATGGCAATCGCCGTAGCCGAGGGTTACGCGATGCTCGGCGACGGCAACGCGGTGGTGGAAGCAGCCCAGAATGCATTCAAGCACGCCGGAGACAACCCTGATGCACAGCTTGCCGCCGCCCGAGCTCTTTTGATGGCGGGCAAGCTTCAGGAGGCGGAACTTGCGCT
>JAAYCO010000150.1 GCA_012729725.1 Planctomycetota bacterium | reverse complement strand
CAGCAGCCCAACGCCATCGGCCTGACCACTGCCGCCCTGGAAGCCCAGTATCAGGCGTTCATGAAATACGGCAACTATCCGCTCGAACCGTATCACGCCAAATAATGATCTTTTGGGGAAGAAGAAGAAGGAAAAAGGAAGGAAAAGGTTCCTGACCCCTTTTTCATCCCTCATCCATGCCTTCACATGAAATCCCTGCAACCTTGGCTGCCGTTAGTGCCTGCACATGCCATCCAAGCATCGATAGATCGCATTGAGGCTCGCCTGCAACCACCTGCACCGCTACTGCCCGCTGTTCCTCCTTCATCTGACCAAGCGCCTCAGGTGAAGGCGCCTCTTCCACCAGCGAGTTGTCGTATCCAATATTGAACCCGCCCAGCGTATTCTGACGCTGGACAATTGCTCGCACGCGCTCCTCAAGCACTGGGCGAATGGCCAGATCGCCTGTTGCCGCATATGCTTCCGCAAGCGCATACGTCAGCATCGCATGGCCAAATCCCTTGCCAACATGCTCAACGCCTGAAGTCTGAGCCGCCAGCAGAAGATGCCTTACGCCTTTGGCTACGCATTCACCAAATTCTTCGGACTGATAGTGTTGGCCGTTGCCAAGGAAGGCTAACAACGCGAGACTGGATATGGCCACGACGTCTCCAGACCTGCGGCTGGCAAGACCGCCCCACCTGCCTTCCACATCCTGGTTTGCCGCCAGATACTTCAATGCCTTGGAAATGGCTTCTTCAGTCTTGTCGTTGCCTCCGTGGGCGGATATCATCCCGCGCCGTAAAGAGCCTTTCAGCCGGGACGTCAACGACTTGCCCCTGCCAAAACCGGATGGACCACCTGATCCATCGCCTGAGCCGCCCCCTGCCACACTGCCGCCGATACCGCCAAAACCCGCGAGGGATTCCAGTATCCTTGCATCCTCTGCCGAGAAGCCGCCTTCCACTGCCGACGGTTGAAGACTGCCGGAAAGCGTGAGAACCTGATCAGCAGCGTTAAGAGAAGAAATGGTCTCGCTCAAATCCTTTCGGGCGGCGGCAGCATCTTGAGCCGACTCAATCCTCGTCTCGTTGCTTGCTGCCTTGGCTTCACCTTCAAGCTCATCTAGCTTGGCTTTGTACTCAGGCGGAGGTTCACGCGACGGGGGCGGCCTGAAATCAACAATGCTGACCTTGACAGCTTTTGGTGCTTCAACAGCCGCTTGAACGAAAGTCTTGAAAAGCAATACTCCGATCCCGCCCACGTAAACAACGAGGACGGCTACAAGCATCGCGCAACGCCGATTCCATTGCAGGATCCTCATGCTGCAGCCTGCACTCTTCTGCTGTGTCAATTACCTATACTTGCTATCATGCTATCATTCTTTAACTATTATAAACTCATGGGGAGCATCGCTAATATTCATATGACCGTGCGGCGATCAATGCTACAACAGGACTATGTTAGCTGATCACTGACAGTCACTTCTTTTGTGTCTCATCAATGCCAAGTATCGCCTCAATCTCCGGAATCGATCGGGCTTCATCGAGAGTTAATGGCACAATGTCGTTAACCTGGTTGTTCCGGTTTATCCTTTCTGTCAATCCCTGCGTTGCAACGAGCCCGTCAAGGAATTGTTCAGTACTCACGGCTACACCCAGCCTTCTAAGAGTGTCGATCTTGTCTTGGCGAGAACACTCCGAAGTGACCAAGGCCATAATAGCGGGCATACGTTTTCCCACAGATTCTTCACCCCAAAGCATTGACAGACGCTCTCGGAAAAAGAACACTCCCCCGTTGTGAAGCAGCCGGTGTGCTATAATACTCTTCACTCCATAGACATCGTCCTTTGTATATTTCACCTCGCCTGTTGTTGGACCTCCACTATCGGAACATTCTGTCGACAACCACCATCCTCTTACTGGAAATACGTGTCTCCTGACTGCTCCATCTCCATGTGTAATCTTAACGATAAAATAGGAATCATCGGGAACAGGCATTTCGGTTTCAGCCGCAGCTATGCACGGTAGCGATCTCAGGTACTCCAGCATCTCTTCAATAGCTTCGCGCGGCGGGTACTTTTGCCTCAGGTAGTCCCATTTATCATAGACTATGCTTCTTTTTCCATTGCTCCGCGACATAATATCTTCCAATGAAGTATCACTGCTCACCCATGCTGGGAACTCGGGATCTATCGCTCTGCTGGACATAGCATCTTTCTTAGTGGCTCTTCTCTTTATGCAATGAACCACGTTACCGTTCAACGTAATGCTCAGACCTTCTATACTCAGCACATATGGCGGTTCTTCATATCGCCCGTCTATGAAGATGTATCCAGAGTGGATGACGCGGTCACCATTTGCCACCACTGGAGATGTGCAAGCGTTTGATGCGAGTTGCTCCTCTGCCACGCTTTCCCGGAAAGCCGGTTTGGATACCTGTTCCGCCCAAAGATTCTGCTCATTTTCAACGCCGTCTTTGCCTCCAACATGTGGTTGACACTGTTGTATGGAAGGCACTTGGCTGGTGATGCTAAATACAGCTACTATCGTTGCGACAATAATCAGCAAAGTCACACCTAAAGCCGACTTGACTTTCATGATCACCTCCTTGCCTTACAAGCTATTCAACCACCCATGATCTAGACTGGCCATATGTTATTCTATTCCCACACAACATTTTCCTCCAGTCAGGATGTAGCGCCATCATCCTGCAGGCATTACCAACCGCAGTTAGGCCTATTACGCCGCAACTAGTCATGTTAACATCAAGCGAAACCCCATGCACACCAAGCCTGTTGGCTATCCATCGCCTGTCCGATATGCTGCTGCCAAAGATGCATTGAACTGCAACACTTGCGTCTATTCCATCATACATGTAGGTATCGAATAATATGCCCGACGACCCCCTTTTGCCCGCCACGACGTCTGGCGCCGAGAAAGTCGCCGTCGATTGCAACCCGCCGGCCGGCGTTTGATGCCGCACATCGCCTTGGCCTACGCTAGCGGCTCCATTTGGTGTCGCGCGTAACTACTTGCCACATATGCACTTGCTAATTTGGTGTCGTTT
>JAAYCO010000149.1 GCA_012729725.1 Planctomycetota bacterium | reverse complement strand
TGTTAAGTGGAACAAGACAACCAGTGCGCTGAGCATGTACTTAAAGTCCGCAGTGAATACAGGCGGCCAGAATACCGGGACCATCATTCACCAGTTTTCTGATACGGTTGTTGATCTTGACGGGGGACAGAGCATCCGTCTTGCCTTGGAAGTCAGGGATGGCGCTGGCGAAGATGTTCGTATGGCTTACCAGAAGCGAATCGACGGCCAGTGGGGCGAATGGACGACCTCCGCCTGGTTTGATCCCACGGCGGCCGCCCTTGGCGTTAATGCGCTTGCTTCCGACTGGAAGAATACGTGGAATGAAAGCACATATCTTTATCTTGAGCAGAACGGACGAACAAGCTACACGCGCACGATATATGTTGACGATGTGCTTGTGACGGGCGTTCCTGAACCGGCGACGATGGGCTTGCTCTTGCTTGGTTCAATGGGCGTCTTTGTCAGGAGAAGGACAGGCAGGTAACTGCCGCGCGGTTAAATGTCAGGATAGCCCGGTTGGCAAATGCCGGCCGATCTATCCTGGCATGGTGTTGTAGTTGTTGGTGGCGATGCGTGCTGGCTCAGTAATCAAAGTGAGCTTGGAGCAGACCTATGGGAATACGGCATAACAAAGCATCAGGACGGGGCGGCGCATTTACCTTGATAGAGTTACTCGTTGTAATAGCAATTATTGCTCTTCTGGTCTCCATCCTGCTGCCGACGCTGAACAAGGCGCGCGATCTGGCCAAGGGCGCTGTCTGCGGAACCAACCTTAAGAGCGTCGGAACCGGCTTCGTCATGTATATGGCGGATGGTGACGACTGGTTTCCCACAAATGTAGGCTTTAACGACTTCAAGTGGCCCAGCGGTCCGGCGCACGTTAAAGGAACCTTGTGGTACGGTTATATAGGGATGTATCTCGGTTGGAACTGCGACACCAGTGAGGAAGGTTTCACGAGGGCCAATGCGTTTGATTGTCCGATGTACACGCCGCCTGCGGATAAGATTCTTACATATGAAAGCACAACTGATAGCTGGGGATATAACTCGTACGGTTATAACTACAACGGGTTTGGTTACTGGAACTTTACCGATTCGACTAAGCATGTACGCGTTAAAGGCGCTGACGTAATTCAGCCTGCCGAGAAGATTGTCGTTGCAGACAGCGGCGTGCGCCCTGGCGCTGCTCCTGACTTGGGGGCTTGCGTTATCAGTTATTCATACACACAATATCCTGTCTCCAATCGGCATATTGGCGGGGATGAAGACGGCGGGCCAAACGTGTTGTACGCCGATTTTCACGTCGGTGGCGCGTCCCCTCGTCAAGTAAATGGAACTGACTATGCGCAATGGTCCAACGATTGGTGGCAAGAGGTTGTGTATCGCTATTGGGTGTCGAAAGAGTGAGAGGCCACCACAAGGTTTTTCATCTCAGTTCGCTCAAGCCTGTAACCGTGGGGAAACTGCGTCAGCTTCACTGATAATCCGCTGTAAAGAAAGGACTTACAAATGCAATACCCTCAAAGCATAAACAAGCCACGCCGTTGGCGCATAGTCTTGGGCGGTATGCTTCTTCTAGTCATCACGCCCGCCGCATTTGGTCATACAGTCAGCATAGTCTCCGAAAACCAGGCTGGTGTGTGCCTGGACTTTCGCCCGGAGATTGTCAAATCGCTGAGGTTGGAACCGCAGGTTGAAGAATTCATAGCCTATATCTGCGAGATGACCGGCGTAAGACTACCAGCGCGTTCGGATGAAGGCGACGCGACGGGGCTAGTCCCTGTGCGGCTTGAATACCTTGGTCCGGTCGAACCGCATCAAAGGATGAACACGCAGCTGATTCAGGGCTACCAAATCAACGTTGGCACTGACGCAATTACGATAACCGCCCATTCGCGTCTGGGTTTCCAGAATGCGTTGTACGCACTCCTTGATCGCTGGGGCTGCCGCTGGGTGATGATAGGAAAGATCGGTGAAGTCATTCCGAGGCATGACACGTTGACGTTGCCGGTTGGCGTTATCCAGAGTGCCCCAAGCTACAACTCGTCCATGCAATCCGTGGCGAACGGGTCCGGCCCTGTTGCGGATTGGTGGCGGCGGAATCGGGGCGGCGCCGAATACCGGCTCAGCGGCCAGCATTACTGGTTTTACGCAATGCCTCCGGATAAACACTTCAAGGAGCATCCCGAATGGTATTCGCTAATAGGCGGCAAGCGCGTCCCGCGTCAGTTGTGCACAACGAATCCTGAAGTCATTAGCAAGATGGTGGAAGTTGCAAAGCAGTACTTCCAAAAAATGCCCACCGCGTTGGCTTTTCCGATCGATCCCTGGGACAACCTCGATTACTGCCAGTGCGAGCGCTGCCGCGCCCTGGATCCCAAGGGCGTTGACGAACGCGGCCTGCCGTATGTGACTGACCGCGTTGTCCATTTCGCAAATGCCGTGGCAACGGGCATTGCAAAAGAATGGCCGGACAAATATGTCGCGTTCTACGCCTACAACAATCACACCGAGCCGCCTGTGAACGTGATGCCCGATAAGAGAGTCTGCGTGGGAATCACTCGTAGCAGGTTCTGCCTGTTGCACCTCACGCCCAATGATGGTTGCCAGGCGTCAAAGGACTATTACGAACTGGTGGCGAAATGGGAGAAACTCTGCCCAGGCAGAGTCTGGACCTACGAATATGAACCAATCAGTTGGACCGGTGGTCTGCCATGCCCGATCTACTTGGAAAGAGGGGCCTCCATAGCCAAACTCTTCAACAAATGCGGCATTGTCGGAGGATGGACCGACTGCGTGCCGGCATACAACAAGCCGTTAGCCGCCACCTACATTAATACCTACATGGAACGTCGCATGAAGAGCGATCCCAGCCAGGATCCGCGCGAAGTGCTCGCTGACATGTGCGGAGGATTCTTCGGCCCGGCTGCCGAATCGATGGAGAAGTACTATCTTGAGCTTTCCAAAGTGATAGAACACAAACACCCCGACCGCTATGCCGTCGGGTTTGGCGCAGACAAATACCACGAGATGTTCAACAAGGAAATGATCGCCAACGCTCGTGTCTGCATGGACAATGCGATATCGGCGGCCTCCGGCAAGGAGCCTTATGCTGAACGTGTGCGGTTGGTCGATTTGAGCCAGCAGTATCTCGAGGCCTATCTTGGCGGGGTATGGTTCGCACAGGCGGGCGATTATCAGAAATCCGTGGACGCCTTTGAGCGTGTGGGCAAGCTCATAGACGAACTCGAAAAAGCGGATGCGATTGATGCGAAGGATGCCAGACGCAGGATTTACAACACAGCCCGCCTGAAGATCATGGCAGAACACTTCCCGGACAAACTCGGCTTTGTTAGGAAATGGAAGATACTCGGGCCGTTTGACAATTCCAGGCGGGATGCGTCATGGCGCGATGATCCCTTTGAGCCTGTTGCGTCAATTGACAAGCCGGTAAGGCTCAGGAACGGCAACACCATGCGATGGGTGAATTTTGAAAGCACCCAGGGCCATCTTGAAATGGATGTCTTTGTTCAGCGGAAAAAAGCGCCGTGGAATATCTCATATGCATACGCTGGGCTCAAGTTGGAATCGCAACAGCCGCGAAAAGTGCAATTCCTCATGGATTCCTTCTTTCCCTTCAAGGTGTTCGTAAATGGCAGGCAGGTGTTCGCCAGGCTCTATGAGAATGCGGATTGTCCTGACAGCCGCGTTGTCACAGTAGATTTGCCCCAGGGTGAAAGTCATGTTGTGTTCAAACTCTGCCAGACGGTTGCAGGTTCTTGTCCATGGGGGGTGTATTTCCGAATGAAGGATGCCAACGGCAAGGTGATAACCGAATAAGCTCAATGCCGCAGTGCGATCTGCCGGGATCGTCGCCGAACTACCGACCTTCGGCAATTACATCATGCTGTATTTCGAATAGTGCCGTGGTGAATTGCAGTGCCGCGGCAGTGGAGCAGGCCGCGCCCGTTGGCCTGCTCCGCTTTTTTTGACACGCGGCCGCGATTGGGCGCGGCGGCGGGGGGGTAACTACTCGACATTCCGTGGAGGGGCGACCGTTTCTCTCTCGATCCACTTGTGCGATATGAACGTGATCTCCCGGCGCTTGTCCGCCAGCCAATCATGCACGTAGTTGTGGATCATCGCCGCTGCCGCTTCGGGGTCGCTTGCGACTGTGCAGAGCCGCCTGCCGAAGCTTAGCACGGGAGCATCTCCCGGATCGTCCAGGGAGATGACTGATACATCCTCGGGAATCGTCTTGTTGTGCCGGCGGCATTCATCCGCAACGGAGCCAACGCCTCGGAGAAACGAGCAGACCCAGCCGGAGATGTTCACAACATCAGGAACGCACTGGCGGGATTTGTCGAAGATCGTATGTTGCACGATGCCGCCAAGAGGAATGGGCTTGTTGAGTTCAGCGTGGGCGTCAAGGTAGCCCAGCATCGACCGCTCGTTATCTATATGGTCAAGACAGCCGTTTATGATGCCCACGGCCTTGTGTCCGATGCTATACAGATGCTTGACGGCCTGGACGACCATGGCCCTGTGATCAGCGTAGAGATTGACAACGCCCGGCACGGGCCAGTGCGGCTCAACCAGCACCACCTTCTTTCCCTCTGTCACCATCTTCCTGAACTCAGCATGGTGTTCGATTTTGGGATCGATTGGAACTATGGTGGCGTCTTCTTGGCGGAGTTCCTCTATGGGATCATTGTAGTGCCTGAACTCCACCGCGAACCGCGGCGAGAGCTTTGGAGACGACAGTGCCAGCAGCAGCTTGCCGGCGTAGTGGCCCTCGGTTGTGTCGTCCCATCCTGGGAATACCACTATAAGCCTGTGCCGCGCCGGCGAGCGGCGAGTTTCGACGGAGGCGGAACGTCCAGTTCTGGGCTGGATGATCGTACCGACGCGCCTGATCCGCTTTATCTGGCCTGCGTTCTCTATCTCCTTCATGGCCCGGCGGATGGTGTTCCTGCCGACATCCAGCTTGGCGGCCAGTTCGGATTCGGTCAGATACCTGTCGCCGGGCGCATAGCCGCCGGTGGCAATGTCGCGGCGTATGACATCCCTGACGCGGACGTAAAGCAGGGCGCGACTGTCAGCGTCTGCTCCTAAATCTGACGGCTTCTTTGTCATCATCAAGCATTCTCCATGACTCTGCGCTCCCAGTCCAGCCTATTGTACCATTAATATGTTCCTTGTCACCCCCAAATCCGTCGAATTGTCCCAGCATTCTTGTTCTCAAAAGATTCCCTCATTGATGGCAGCCATGCGAAGAGCCTGTAATACCAAGTCAAACAGGGAGGACAAAAAACTGGTTTTCTTCTTGACGCGGGGGTATGAATGTGCTTAACATGTTCTTATGGTTCTGTGGGACTGGCGTGTGGCGGTCCTGGCAAATCGGATCTTTCAGCGTAAGCTTGCATCGGCAGGCGAGTGACCAGCCCGTGCATGCTGCTAAAAAAGGAGCGAACATGCTGAAAAAGGAAATGGTCTGGGCGGGCGTACTGGTGATGGCCGTATCGGCGTGTGTGACGGCGGCGCCGATAACTGTCCCCAACGGAAGCTTCGAGGCGCCTGTTCTGGCTGACGGACAATACGGCGGTAATGTAGCGATACCTCCGTGGAACAGCGTTACTGTTTGGAGGGAAGTCACAAACCCCAGTGGATCGGACGTTGCACCATTCCCTTCGGGTATGGTGGGTGCTTCCGGCAACGGAACGCCACAGGGTGGCGATGGAACCAATGTGCTATATATGCATCAGGGCGCCAACGGTTCAGAGGGGAGGATTTTCGTCTCGACTGACGGCGTCACCGCACTTGGCACTTACACTCTGACCGTTGCAGTTGGCACGCTTTCGAATAAACAAAGTCATGGTTTTACCATCGCCATTTACGACACCGACTCCGGTTACTCCGGCGGAGCCAAGCACACAGGTTTAGGCTCTGAGCTGACGCCTGGAACACTCGTAGATAAGAGCGTGACGTGGACGGTTACGGATCCTGACATGGTCGGACGAGGAATCCTTGTGTCCCTGGGGATATCCGCCAATCCCAGCGCCGTGACTGGTTGCACTCTTTTCGACAATGTTCGTGTTGATTTTACACCTGTGCCGGAACCTGGGACAATGGCGTTGGTGGCCATGGGCTCGACCGCCTGGGTGCTCAAGAAGAAAAGGCTATAACCAATACCTGCGATTTGAACCGGCCGTGAGCATAATCCATATGTTCACGGCCGGTTGTCAGGCCCTTAGACTTATGAGGCGTGATGATGAATACGATTTGTCCTAAGCATACACGCGGCGTTGGTAATGGTTTTACTCTCATCGAGCTTCTGGTTGTAATCGCGATAATTGCACTGCTGGTAAGCATTCTGCTTCCGGCGCTGACAGGCGCCAGGGAATTGGCCAGAGGCGCTTACTGCATGAACAACAACAAGCAGATGGGCGTGGCCCTGCACCTGTACGCCAATGACCATAACGACAGTCTCATGCCAGGCGCCGCGTCATATCCCGTCACCGTGTTCGCATTCTGGTACCAGGGCCTTGGCCCGTACATGGGCGATACTACTGCCGGCCTCCCGGGTGAGCAGACTCCCTATCTCAAGTGCCCGACCGAGAGTTTTCAGTTCGTCTACCCATATGAGCAATTCAGCACGAGCTACGGCTGGAACTACCTGTACTTCGGGTGGAAGAATTCGGCAAATCCGGGTGAGCGCCTAAGCGGATGGGCTTCAAAGCTGTCGGGGGTTCCTGTTCCCGCGGAAACCATTATCATTGGCGACAGCAAGGACGGGGACACCGACATCGCCACGAGGAGCAGATTTATATACATTATTGGAGCGGTCGGGAGCGAGTACCTGCTTGCCCAGCGGCATCTTGGCTGGGGAAACTACCTGATGGTCGCCGGCAACGTGACCAAGCTAAAACCCGAAGAAGTCACCGCTAATGAATGCTACTACATGAAGCAGGATAAGTCACAGACTCCCTATTGATCAATCCGCCCTGGCGACTTGCTCTTTCCTGGTAGTGTGTAAAGGCGTAGCATCCTTCTTTGTCACGCCCTTTTGGGGCCTGCCTCCTTTGTTGCTGAGAGTTAAATGCGGTTCAATGCTCTATCCATCGTTGTTGTGTGTCTGTTGGCGCAGTTATGCCCGGCTGCTGACCAGGGCGAGACTATTCGCAGGTTTGATTTCGCGGATTGTCCCGCCGGAGAGATTCCCCAAGGCTGGAGCCTTCGCCAAGGAGGCGACCGCGGACAGGTCGGCGTTCATGAGATTGGCTATGCCGAGGGCTGGAAGTCCATCAGGGTCTCCGCTGCCAAGGCGTGTTACCTGGAATACTCGCTGCCGGTGAAACCCGGCGAAACATACCGCGTAGAAGCATTCTGCCGCCAGGTCGGACTCGGCTCGTCAACGATCCAGATTAACTGGCATATGGCCAACGGAAGGCTCTACAACTACGACGGCCTCAACAGCTCAAGATTCAGACCATTCGACAAGCGATGGAACAGAGCCTTCCTCGTCGCGGTTGTGCCCAGGAACGTCGTCAACATGAAGCTGGTTCTGTGCGTCGAGAACCAGAAGATCAACACCGACACGGTGTGGTTCAGCGGCATCAGCATCGTCAAGCCCACTTCCGAGTTGTATGCACCCGCGCCCGACCAGCCGGCGCCGCTGGTTGAAGTGGATCTGGATAGCGGCGACTACAATCTGTTCACCTCCAATCTGGAAACACTGCACACGCTGAGAATGGCGTGCGTGAATCACAGCGACAACGTCATGGACGAACCCATTGCCGAATGGGTCACGCCCGCCAGCGCCCCGAGGTATGCGAAGTTCCTGCGAGACAGCGGGTTCAACGCCGTGCTCACCAATGGTCAGCGTTACCTTATGAGCGACTCGAAGGACCACAAGCCGTACCCCGACGTGCTTAAAGGATCCTTGCCGTTTCCAGAGCTGGTCGAGAACGCCGCCGCCTTTGTGAAGGCATTCCACGATGAAGGCTTAAAGGTTTATCTGCACCTCACCGCTTGCGCGGCGCCCATGGAGATGCGTGAGAAGCGTCCCGACTGGATGACAGTCTGCGTGACGGACGGCAGGACCAAGACAATCTGGGGGTTGCAGTGGCTGTGCTTCAACAATCCAGAGTTCCGCAAGGAATACCTCAGAAGGCTCGGAGTCCTCGTCGAACAAAGCAAGTGCGATGGCCTGATGGTGGACGAAACATCCCTGATGTACGAGACCTGCGGCTGTGGGCACTGCCGGGACAAATTCAAGCGAGATACCGGCATTACCATGCCGCCTGAGGGGCAAGCCTGGTACAGAGATTTGTCAAATGCCGTCTATAGAAGGTATCTGCAATGGCGGTTAAAGCAGTACATGGATTTCAACACCGAGATTCTCGCCAACCTGCGAAAACACAGGCCCGACGGTGTGTTGCTCTCATATTATGCGGTGCCGCACATTCCGACCGCCTGGGTTGACCATGGCATTTCGAATGAGCTTTCGGCCACAGTAGGCTCCACCCACGGCCTGGAGACAATCGTAAATTACGACAAGTACTGGACGCTGTATATCGCCAACATGAAGCTCATCCGTTCCGCGGCGGAACACGGAATCGCAAGCATTTTCGCCACACGGTCGGACCACAGTTACAACCAGATGTACTATCGATGGTTGCTGGATCTCACGCAGGTGTCGCATCGGTATTGGCACTGGTATGTGCCGGAAGCGATGAAGCGCGCCCGGGTGCCGTTGCTGCATTGGGAAACCAAGAACAAGAATCTGCTTGCCGGCATGTACGGAGGAGCTGACACCGCAGTGGTTATCTCGACTCGGAATAATAACCTTCATCGCCGGCCACTTGGATCGATTAACCTCCAGAACTCGTACTTTGCCGTGGGCGAGACTCTGACTGCAGCGAGTATCCCCTGGAAGGCGGTGGGGGACTTGGATCTGGACAAGCCCCTCACTGGTAAGTGCAAGACGCTCGTCGCGCTGAACCTTAGCCTCATGTCGGATGCACAGGCCCAGAACATTCGGCAGTTCGTCGCCGACGGCGGCACGTTAATCGCCGCGCTTGACACCTCGTTGTATGATGAGCACGGCGACCGGCGAAGGAACTTCGCGCTGGCCGACGTCCTTGGCTGCGATTTTGAGGCTATTGTGGAGCAGGACGGCCTTTTAACCATCAATCAGCCCCAGCGCTTTCTTGGCGGCATTACCGGCGAGTTCTCCAGCTATGAGGCGTCGGTGCGGGTCAAGCCGCGATATGACGGGAAAGTCTGGGGCACGATCAACGTCGACGGCAGAAGCATGCCGGGCGTTGTCCACAACAAGTTCGGCAAAGGCCAGGCGGTCTACTTCGCCGGGCATGTTGAGCCTCTTATATACTTCAATGAACTGCATGCCATCACGGTCACGCCGCGGCCAGAAGGCCAGAGTCGGGATATGGCGATGGTGAACCTGTTCACCAACCTGGTCAAGAACACCGCCGAGGATCGGGTGCAAATAGACAATCTGCCCGCGTGCGTGGTCGTTGAAACTTACAGGCACGACTACAACGACAAGCAGGGGTTCATGGTCTGTCTGTTCAACGGCACGGGCTTCTTCACCGAGGGCAGGCCTCAGAAAGAAAGCATCAGTTATCCCGACATCCGGTCGCAGTTGCCCGACAAAGACAAGCCGATCGTCATCCGCCTGGCGGATTCGACGGCAACGCGTGTCTTCGCGGTGTCGCCGGATTTTCGCGGGCGCACCGAACTTGAAATGCAGCGAACTGATGCCGGCGTAAGCGTCAAGCTGCCGACCTTTGGGAACTTGATCATGATCTATTTTGAGTGATCGCGGATGCCTTTACGGCAGTCCACTTGATCAAACCGCTGCTGAAACAACCATACTGCTGATCTTTGCAGTGTCTACAGTCGTCACATAGAAAGTCACCATGTTGAACCTTAGCACCAAGCCTGACGCGGTCGAAGCATGCACTCGATGGGAGCATTTCTGGCACGGCGAGTTGTACGACAGGCCCCTGGTCCAGACCAGTGTGCCGAGGCAGGGCGTGCCGGTTGGCGAGGTTGTCGATCTTTACGCCCTGCGGTATTACCTGGCCTCCCAGCCGACATGGGACCAACAACTGGCGTTGATCGATCGCTGGCTCGAACAGGTCTGCTTTCCAGGCGATATGATCCCGTCGATCGCGCCTGATTTTGGACCCGATCAGTGGGCGGCTTTCTACGGGGCAGAGCTTCAATTCGGCGAAGACTCGAAGTACACCAATTGGGTCGAGCCGTTCGTGGACGGCTGGAAGGATGTCCTGCCGTTGGAGTTTGACAGCCGGAACCCCACCTTTCAGAGACTGCTCGAGTACGCAGCCTGTCTTGCGCGGCACGGCGAAGGCCGATATCTGGTGGCGCACATTGATGCCCATTCAAATGCCGACGCTCTGAGCGCCATGCGGGGACCAGAGAACTTCATGATGGATCTCTATGACTGTCCGGACCTGGTTGAAAAGGCCATGCACGACGTGCGCCGAGCATACAAGCAGATTCTTGCCGCCATCGCCGACGCGGGGCGCATGAACACCTGGGGCTATGCAAACAAGGGAATGTGGCACCCACGGTCGTTTCAGGTGGTGCAGTCGGATGTGATCTGCATGATGGGAAGCGAGCACATGCGGCAGTTCGTGTTACCGGCGCTCCAGGAGGAGTTCACATATCACGAGGGCATCTACTTCCACTTGGACGGCCCCGGCGCCTTGCGCCACCTTGATGACATCCTCTCTATACCGGGCCATTGGATCCTGCAGTGGCAGCCTGGTGACGGCCAGAAGCCCAACTGGCAGTGGCTCGACATCCTTCAGAAGGCGCAGAACGCAGGCAAGGCCCTGCACGTCTTTGGCAAAGGACTCAACCTTGAGGCAATAAAGACTTTGCATCATCAACTGGACCCAGCCCGAGTAGTCTACACCCCCGATTTGCGAAGCGAGACCGAGGCACATGACCT
Organism: Planctomycetota bacterium; assembly: GCA_012729725.1. GTDB lineage: Bacteria > Planctomycetota > Phycisphaerae > SM23-33 > SM23-33 > JAAYCO01. Next base: position 20,300 of record JAAYCO010000149.1, on the reverse strand, counting down.
TCTGAAGTGGCTGACACTGAATACGTAGGCAAGCTGCCGGCAGAAATGCTGACGTTTGACAACTATACCATGCTGCACTTCGAATGAGTTTCTTTGTGTCCGCGGGCAACCCCCGAGAATAGAGCAGGAGCGCCCGTCTCCTGCTCTATTCGTTCATGTAGCCAAAGGCGACAAAGAACGCGTACAAGGCGACGAGAAGCAATCCCGCCAAACGGGAGATTCTGCGACTAGCCATCATTGCTGATGTGGCGGCCACGGTGATGATGCACATAGGCATGTAGAACCACATTGTCCGGCCGTTTACCTGAACGGGGCGGACAAGGGCGATTATGCCCGCATTGAACAGGAAGAACGCCAGCACCGATCCAAGCACGTTTCCGTATGTGATGTCCGGCCGATGCTTGAGGGCGGCGGGCAACTCGCGGGCAAGCTCTTCGATGCTCACCAGCAACGCCAGCAGCGTCATGCCGAAAAGCGTGTCCGACCAGCCAAGGCCCTCGATGATCCGCTCGGAAGAGCGCACGATCATCTCGCTGCCTACGATTATCGCCGCTAACGCCAGTGCGGCCGTCGCCACCGACTTCCACCGCCCGGCAGGCTGCTGCCTTCCCAGAGTTTCGGCAACTTCGCCGCCGGCCCTGATGTCCACGCCTTTGCGATTGAGATGCAGCAGGTATGCCACCGATGCAGCGTAACCGGCCAGCAGCAGCATGCCGTCGAGCCGCCCAAGCACGCCGTCGAGCATCAGGCCCCAAACGGCTCCCACAGTCACCAGTGGAATAAGCAGTATCCGTCGCGGCGCCTTGCCGAATTTCAGCGGCACGATCATGGCGGTTATCCCAAGCGCCAGCCCGACAGCAACCATGCTGGCCCCAATGATCGACCCCAAAGCAATGCCAAACGATCTCGCGTATGCCCCAGCCGCCCCGACTGCCAGGTTCTCGGGATCAAACCCGATGAACACCACGCTTAACCAGAACGCCGACACGCCAAAGCCCGCAGCTGCCCCGACCACGCCCGCGACCAGTTTCTCCGCGAAGGCTATCACCAGCGCCAACCCCAGAACGAACAGCAAAACCGCCAGCCACAAGCTCATTTGTCAGCTCCGCCGCCGGATCATTCTAGTGCGAACTCGCCTGCTGCGGGGGGAGCAATATATTTTGTTTGTCCACTTGACAAACTATTTATCCTGGGGTACATTTACTGAAGTGAGGCCAAATGATTCAACTGGATCACATACTAGAGAATGAAGCCGTAACGCTGGTCCGCGTGCTTGAACAGATTCGGCGCGAGGGTCCGATTTCGCAGGTCGAGATCGGACGCAAGCTGGGTCTAGGGCGGGCCATCGTCAATATTCACGTCAAAAAGCTGCTCGCTCAAGGTGTTGTGGTTCCAACTGGCGATGTTGAGGGCAGCGTAGGCCGGCCGCGTGTGTTGCTCGACCTCGCCCGCGAGGGGAAGGCGGTACTGGGTATTTGCCTTGATTCCCCTTATCTCAGCGGCGCCGTGATGGACTTCTCGAACCGGCTTATCGTCAAGCGAGAACTGGACGTCAGCGACGTGAAATCGCACGTGGACCTGGGCCAGCGAATCGTGGAGTTAGTGGTCGATCTCGAACGCAGCGCCCGCAAAAAGGGTCTGTCGCTTTACGCTACTTGTTTCAGCGTGCCGGGTGTGCTTGAGGTGGATTCGGGCAAGATTCTTAATTACGTCAACATGCCCGCCGCAAATGGGCTGGACGTAAAGCAGGTGCTCAAGTCGTTGCTGAATGTGCCCATATACATTGTACCGCTCGGGGCGGCGATTTACTGGGGCGGACTCGAGGCCCAGCAGGCAAACCAGCAGGTGTTCCACGTGATATGGGATCTTGGCGTGGGCATGATGTTTGGCAGGGGGTTTGAGATCGGGTTCAAGGAATACAGGCGCCACGCGAAGAGCGTAAACAGCAACATAAGAGACATCGGGCATGCCGTGCTGTGGCCCAACGGCAAGCGGTGTTACTGCGGCCGGCGCGGTTGTATGGAAGCGTATCTGGGCGGCAGGGCCATCACCGATCGCTGGAACGCGCAACACCCGGACGAGGAGTTAGTGTTCTCGGGATTGCTTAACCTTGCCCGGAATGACGATTCCAGATGCCTCAAGCTGATCTCTCGTCACGCGCGTCGTCTGGGCGAGGCGCTTGGATGGATCTTCGCCGTGCACCAGCCAAGTTACATCAAACTCAGCGGCCAGATACCGGATTCGGCCCCGATTGCCCGCGACGCCTTCTGGCACGGCGTAACGCGCCGGATGGGCGATGGCGCGAATCGGATCCAGTTCAATTATGTGGGCGACACCCGCGCGGTGCAGGTTGTGGGCAGTTGTCGTCTTGCATTGCACGTGAGGTTCAACAGGCCACTGCTTGACATGGTAAGCGCCGACGATACGTCGGAGGGCGCGGTGGCCTTCGTTCTTGGATGATTTCAGCAATCTGCCCTGAGGCTCGTTCGATCTTTCGGACGGGAAACGGATGCGACACTTCGAGAAGAATAGGAGAAAGTCATGATTGGAAAAGCGACTCTGGCTGCGGCAACACTAATGGTTTGCAGCGTGTTTGCGGCATCGACGGCGATGGCTGGCCCGGTGATCACAATCGGCGGACTTGACGGCGCCGAGCACTGGACTTGGATCGAGGCGGAGGACGCCATTGGCGGAACTGGTTCCACAGGCGTGTACAACAGCCTGAGCATTTCAGGCGCGCCAAACAATGCCGATTATTACTCCCAGGAAACCAGCATCGGCAGCGGCAACGTTCAGTTGACATTCGCCGCCCCTGTGAACATGTCGGCGGACACAAAGATTTACATGCGGGCTTCCATCGAGCGCAGCAGAAGAATTGCGTTTTCGGTGGACGGCGGGGCAGCCGTCTCGGATCACATGGCAATACAGCCGTCGGGCTCGCTTCCCAGTCAATTCCTGGTGCAGAGCGTCAACGGCTCCAATCCCGGCTCGGCTGCCGTCAATCTGGGCGTGGTTTCGCAAGGCGAGCACACGCTGACTGTCACCAAGGGCGATTCTCTGACGCTGAACTGGTGGCGGTTTGACGGTTTTCTGATTTACGACGGCACGCCTGTGCTTCCGACGGCGCCCGTGGATCTTGGCATCGGCAGAGTGTGGCTGCCCAACCCGACCTCCGCGGCAAGTCCGGTAATCACCGGTTCGGTCACCCCGACGTTTGATATCAGCGGCCTGGCTGAGGGCAACCGTGTTGGGTATTTGCTCGATGGCGAGGCATACACGCCCGGTACAAAGATTTCGGCCGGCGATCACCAATTGGTAGTCTATGTGCTGGAGAACGTCTCTGATTCATCAGACAGAATCGCCTTCAGCGGGGCCAATTTCACTGTTGTTCCCGAGCCGGCGACTATTGGCCTGCTGGTGGCGGGCGGATGCCTTTTGGCAGCCAGGAACAAGCGATAGCGGCAGTTATGCCCCGGCGGCGTGAAGCCGAGTAGTATGGGCGCGCGTCGCCGGGGGCAGCGATAACGAACAGGTTGTTTTCTATGGCGGCGGTTATGGCCGCGGGTATGAGCGTCCTGGAGATGTTCTATGACTAGGCGTCAATCTGCTTTCACACTGATAGAGCTTCTGGTGGTAGTGGCTATCGTTACGCTACTGATCTCGATGCTTGTGCCCAGCCTGACAAAGGCCCGCGAATTGGCCCGCACCACCATCTGCAAAACCCAGATGCATAACATCGGCCTGGCCGTTTTGAACTATGGGCAGGACTTCAACGGCAGCATTCCGCCAAGGGCCGAGAAAGCCAGCGGCGAAAAGTGGGGCATGGAAAAGAGCAAGGTGCCCGGATCCTGGATTCACATGGGGCTGCTATACTCTGAAGGATATGCTGAAAACACCGGCATATTCATTTGCCCAAACCAGGCCGAGACGGCGCTTGTGACGAAGTACGGATTCGGTGAAAACAGCATCAACTGGGGCAACGCCGGATACTGGTACTTTCCGGGAGGACCGCAGTATTATCAACGCGACAATATCGACAAGTTCCCGCATCAATCGGTGATAGTTACGGACTTTGATCCATTCTATACTGAAAACCCCGTCTACTATCCCGACAACCACCACCCCAACGGAAACAACGTGCTGACGCTGGGGGGCGAGGTCAGGTTTGTGCCTCGTGAAATAACCGAAGGGCTTGCCTGGCAGTGGACGGAACTGGATCAATACTAGTCAGCAATCCCATACCAACCACGGAAGAACAAATGACGCACAGAAGGACCATTCGTCCGTCAACAGTCAACCGGTACGTCCATATCATGCTGCTGACGGCATTGGCGGCCTCGACGGCGGCGGAAACTGCGCTGGGCGAACCGGTGACGATCGGAGGCATCGAGTATCAAAGCATCGATCCAGGTCCGGCGTTTGCGGAAGACCCACGCAGACTGTGCGATTGGCAGCCTCCGTCGCCAAGCCCCGACCAAATCGAAACGGGCATGATTATCTATCGCGCGGATGATCCCGGAGAGCACCAGTTCGACCGAGTGCCCAAAACAGGCGAAAGCGTAACCCGGCTTGAAGCGAGCCTTACGCCCGGCGAGACATGCTCGCAGTGGTTTGGCGCGTGGGCTATCGAGAACCTCGAAGACCTCAAGATCGAGACGACCGGCCCAGCGGGCCTGGAAATCGAAATCAGAAGGATTCATTGCTGGCCTCAGCGCAGCACGTGGTTCAACTCGCGCAGCTACCACATTGTGCCTGAAATGCTGTTGAAGCAAAAGGACGGCAAGACGGAGTTTCCGCTGGCGGGCGGAGTGCTTGAATGGCGCGATTTCGACGTGAAGAAAGGGCAATCCGCTGGAATGTGGGTCACGGTAAAAGCCTCGGCCGATGTGCCCGCCGGCCTGCACGCAGCAACCATTATGCTGACAAGCAACGGCAGGAAACCGGTCAACGTTTCGCTTGATGTGACGGTGTATCCCTTCGAACTGCCGGCCCGGCTTGAAGACACACGATGGATACTCTACGCCTGGCCCAACAGGTACAAGGCAGGCGCCGATCCGATGCTCGATATCAACGAGATGGTCGCGCATGGCATAGACGGCTTCCTTGATAATGCCTACCTGATGGTGAAGGTCAGCAGGAGCCCCGACGGAAGCCTTCTGATAGAGGACAACGCCAGTTCCATCAACTGGGTGAAGAAGATCATCGTCCCTGCCCAGCAGGCAGGCATGCGCGGGCCGTTCGGCGTGTGGACAACTCCCGCCAATCGCGAGCTCGCCAAGGCTCTTGACATCGATATGACGAAGCCATGGCCGGCCCACATGCATGAGGGCATCAGGCAAATATGCGAATACTTCAAACACAATTACGAGTCACTGGGAATCAACGACTGGATGAGTTTTGCTTCCGATGAGCCAAAACCGGGTAATACCTACGCGATTGAAGCACTCAAGGCGTGGAGACTTGCCGGGGCAAAAACGTACTGCACCGCCTACATGGGCACTTACATGGAAACTGCTGAATGGATCACCGATGCCTGCATCGGCTTTGGCGACGCCGCCAGCAGAAACGCCATGAAAAAGAACAAGGCTCGCCACTGGATAATCGGCGACGGCACGTACATCGGCCCTTATGAGATGGCGCGGTACAGGCGCAGGGTTGGAGTGAACTTCTTTCTAAGTGGCGCGTACGGCTGCGCCATCTGGCGGTGGGGCGGCTGCCACGGCGATCCGTTCAACGACTTCGACGGCGTGAAGGACCGCCCGGCGGAACCGGCTGATCAACTGCTTGCATATCCGCAGATGGCCGAGCCTAACAACTGGAAGACCTACATCGGGCCCATTCCCACAATCGGATGGGAATCAATCCGCGAGGGCATTAACGACTACAAGTACCTGCACCTGCTGGAACTGGCGGCGAAAGAGGCAGTTGCGTCTGGCGAAGAAGAAATGCGGGCAAGGGGGGCTGCCGTGCTCGAATCGCTGGAGCAAATGCGGGTGTTGCTGTACCAGAGCGCATCAACTCAGCATGGGCAGAGGGATGTGTTCAAGATCAGCACGCGTGACATGTCCGACATCCGCAAGTGGGCTGCGGGAGAAATTATTCACCTTCGAAGGCTCGCTTTCGAACGGGCCGCTGCCGCAGGGCATGAGGCGGCTCGCAAGCCCGTGGAAATTGATCTGTCCCTGGCTGCGGGAACTGTTGCGCAAAGGTCGATCTTTGTGCCGCCGCCTCTTGCGAGCATTCCCACGGCCCGGACCAAGCCCAGAATCGACGGCGACATCAGCCCAGCCGAATGGCTGAACGCTTCGCGACTGGCAATACCCGGCAGCGCGAAAACCACTGCCATGATGATGCATGACGACGAAAATCTCTACGTTGCATGGCGTTGCGATGAACCACAGATGGACCGCGTGATTCCTGCCGACGCGGCCAGTGATAGCGGACCTATCTGGCCGCAGGATAGCGTCGAGCTGTTCATCGTCCCGGACACTCTGCGCGACAAACCCGCGCACTTGATGATTAACCACCTGGGACGCTGGCTTGGCGAATGCAACGCAGTTAAAGGCTGGAACGCCAACGCCGATGTCGCTTCTCGCCATTATGACAACCATTATGTCATAGAACTTGCCCTGCCGTGGAAGAGCCTGTTCGAGATATCGCCAGGTCCGTGGAAGACGGTGGCGATGAACCTCTGCCGTGTTAGAAACCCCGAAACTGCCATGTACTCCACCAGCAATTTCAACTGGTCGTATGGAACGGGCGGCTTCCACCAACCAGCGAGGTTCGGACTGGGCGAGATGCGGGCTGATCCGGTTGGGATCGTGGAGATGACCACCGGCTTCTCGCAGAAATATGGAACCATCGTCAGCGCGCTTGTCAGAAACAACGGCAGTACGCCCATCCACGCCCAGATGCGCAAGCTTCGCGGGCGGGTCTTGGGCCTGTTTACGGACATCCCAGCCGGGCCCAAGACAACAGTAATACCGCCAGGGCAGGCAAGGCGCGTGTCGCTGGGAGCTCCCATGAAAAGCAGACGCCAAGGGTGGGTGTTGCGATGGCAGTCTGGCGACGATCAGCCTATGGAAGTTGCCTTTGAAGTTCCCGGCATGCAGGACATAAGTCCGTTCGATCTGGATCAGAAGCAACACGTGGTGGGATCGCACAGAAGCATCAGCATCGCCCCCACGGTATCGACTGAAACAGGCGTCTATCTTCGCCTGAGCACCAAAGATTGGCACAGCCCCGCGGTTTCGCTTGAAGACCTGCGGCAAGGGGGCAAACACGCCTTCAGCATGCCGATGCCCGCTGCTGTTGCAACTGTCTCGCTTGAACTGCTGGACGCCAACCAGAGCATCCTGTCCAACGAGGAAATCACAGTAGTGGATATCCGGCAATAAGCCGGCATTTGAACAGAAGGAACTAGTCCCCGCCGTGGCTTAGCAACGGCAGGGACGTTCCTTTGTCAGCAGGCCCTCGCCTGTTTACTTGAACTTCGGCAGCATGTCGCCGTGGGCCTCGATGAGGTCGTCGCACATGCTTCGGATCTCGTCTATCGTCAGTTGCGAACCTGTGTGCGGGTCCAGCATCGCCGCCTGATAGATGTGGTCCTTCTTGCGGGTGAGGGCAGCCTCGACCGCCAGCAACTGGCAGTTGATCTTGGTGCGATTGAGGGCTGCACACTGCTCGGGAAGATCGCCGACGTAGCATGGCTGAACGCCGTTGCGATCCACAAGGCAGGTCACTTCCACGGCGACGTTCCGCGGCAGGTTGGTGATGAGCCCCTTGTTGAGCACGTTGCCGCCAATGCGGAACAGGTTGTCGGTTTCGATGGCGTTCATAATGCCCGAGGCGTACTCTTGCGTTCTGGTGTGGGTAAGGTTCGGATTCTTCACAAGTTCCTTGCTCTGCGTGGCCCGCTTGGCGATCTGGTTCTCGCACCTGCGCGGGTATTCATCCAGCGGAATGTTGAATTCATCGATCAGTTCCGGATGATTGGGCTTGATGAACCAGGGCACGTATTCAGCGGTGTGCTCTGACGACTCGGTTATATAGAAGCCGAAGTTCCGCATGACCTCGAACCGCACCATATCATCGTGTCTCTTGGCGGGATCCTTCCTGCCGGCGATATTCATGGCGGCTGCACGCTTCTTGATCTCGGGATAGAGATCCTTTCCGCCGTCGGTGATCTCAAGCAGCCAGCCCTGGTGATTGATGCCGGCGATCTTCCACTGAAGATTCTTGACGTTGGTTATTTTCAAGTGCTCCAGAAGCCTTGGCGCGCAGGCTTGCACCGAATGGCACAGGCCGACGTAATTGATGCCGCCGGCGCGTGTCATCGCCGTCGAGATCATTGTCATCGGGTTGGTGTAGTTGAGCATCCATGCGTTGGGGCATTCCTTACGCATGTCGGCTGCGAAGTCGAGCATGACGGGAATGGTACGCAGAGCTCGGAAGATGCCGCCGATGCCGATCGTATCGGCAATCGTTTGCCTCAGGCCGTACTTCTTGGGTATTTCAAAGTCGATCACGGTGCTGGGGCGGTATCCGCCAACCTGGATGGCGTTGATGACATAATTCGCGCCGCGGATTGCCTTGGCGCGGTTCGCAACGCCGCAATGGGCGGTGATCTTTGCCCGAGACTTGTTCACGCTGCGATTAAGCGCATCGAGCATCGTCTTCGACTCTTTAAGCCGCTTTGGGTCGATGTCATACAGCGCGATGTGCGAATCGCAGAGCGAATCGGTCATCATGGCATCGCCCATGCAGTTCTTCACAAATACTGTGCTTCCGGCGCCCATGAACGCTATTTTTGGCATTGCTTGATCCTTTTCGTCACTTCTGATTGTCTTTTTGTGTCACAGCCAAATCACCATGATATATAATAAAACCAGCGATGTAAGGCGCATACTTTGATTTCTTTTAACGATTTGTGACGTATGATTGACTGGTTAAACTGGCATGTTCGATTCCAGACGTTCAAGCCAATTCCGGCGTTGCCCCAGCCGGTGGTTGTAGCATGCGAATCGCGCCGCGATACAAGCTACCATCTGGTCGGCAGGCTCAGGACGGATGCGCATCTCGTGTTCCAGTACAGCCTGAGCGGAACGGGCGTGTACGAGGATTCCACGGGGCGCTATGAGATGCCCGCCGGCAGCGGGTTTCTGTGTCCCACTGCCGATCGGGACGTGGAGTACTACTACCCCCAGGGCGCGGCGCATACGTGGAAGTTCATGTACTTCAGCTTCATCGGCGAGACGGCAATGCAGATGGTCCGCCAGGTGACACGCCAGTACGGGCCGGTATTTCGCATTCCCGAGAGCAACGAGATGATCAATCGGTTGCTTTCGTTCGAGGCGATGGACGAAGTGATTCAGCCAATCTCGGCCGGGGCCGGCGCGAAGCTTGTGATGGATGTGATCGCCGCACTCATTGAATCCGTCGGTCCGCGCGACGCCGCCGACAGTGCCGGCGTTCTGGTGCGGCGGGCGCTGAAGCTGATTGAAGACAACCTGACGATTCCGCTAAGCGTGGGGGATATTGCGGATGAACTGCGCATCTCCCGAGAGCACCTGACCCGCGTCTTTTCCGAACAGACAGGCCGATCGCCGTATAGCTACATCCTCCGCCGAAAGATGCTTCTGGCCTGCCGGTTGCTCAAACAGACCACGCTGACCATGTGCGAGATTTCCGACCGTCTTGGTTACGAGGAATCCAGCCGATTCACCCGCAGCTTCAAGACCTCCATCGGAATGACGCCGTCTCGGTTCCGCAAGGACGGCCAGATACCGTTCGCGTAAGGGCCTGGCACCTACACTTCTATGCCGAAGGTCGTCCTCACAAGCACGCCGATGCCAAAGGTAATCAGGGCCACGCACATCGAGATGATCGCCATTTCCGCGAAACGCCGCCAGAGTTTGAGCCCCTTGGCGGTCGTGATGTAGAAGTTGTACCCAAGCACTATCAGCACGCTGAGCATGAGCATAATCACCAGAGAGGCGTAAACGTTGTTCACTAAGAGGTATGGCGATATCAGTATGAGGACGGTCAGGATGTAGGCGATGCCGGTGTAGGCAGCGGATTTGAACGGGTTCTTGCCTGCATGCTGGTCCCTGTCTTCGCGAGAGGACAGGAAAGCCGAGGCTGCCATGGACATTGAGGCCGCAATGCCGGTTATGAAGCCGGTGGCCGCGATCAACCGCCCGTCCTGAAGGGCAAACGTCAGGCCCGACAGAGCGCCCGTCAGTTCCATCAGCGCGTCGTTCAGTCCCAGAACGACCGCGCCTGCGTACTCGATGCGTTCTTCTTCGATCAGCGAGAGCAGATCCTTCTCGTGCCTTTGCTCGTCGGCGAGCAGAGGCGTCAAGTCGGCGCCCTCCTTGCCCATGGCCTCATACACGTCACTGGCGACTTTCTCGCCTCTTTCCATCAGGCGCAGGCCAAACGACATGCCGAATATGACGATTATGCACCGGAACGAGGCCACCTTGATGCGGTCCGGCGTTACGTCCCGCCCGGTCATGTTGCGCAGGAATTCATAGTGCCGAAGCTCTTCGTTGGCTATGCGTTCAAGCACCTGGCGATTGTTCGCGTCGCGTGTGCGCGCGGCAATGGCGGAATATATGCGGTGCTCGGTGATCTCGTTGCGTTGTGCAATCAACAATCTCCGATAGGCTGGTTCTGTCGGCTGCATTATCAGCTAATCCTTCCGCGGCCGCCGCAAGCGGCAAATCGTCATGATCACTTCAGGTAGTTGCGGGGTTGTCGTAGCGGTCTATGCTGAATATCTCCAGATCCGCCTTTCGCCGGCCTTCATCCACCGGGCGCTGGAGGTCGACGGAGGCGGGATAACCAAGCGGCGTCATGGCGACGATTTTTACTTCATTTGGCACGCCAAGCACCGCCTTGGCCTGGTCTTCAAAAAACGCCCCGATCCAGCATGTTCCGAGGCCCTCTGCCGTGGCAGCAAGTGTGAGATGATCTATGGCGATTGCCACGTCGATGTCGGTGCTGTTGCCGTGTCCGCCCATCTTCTTGTAGGCGATTCCGGGTAGGCCGCACCCAACGACGATCACTGGCGCATCCGCCATCCACATTTGCCCTTTCGCCGCCTCGGCAAGCCGCGTGCGCTGGTCCTTGTCGAAAACCAGGATGAACCGCCACGGCTGGATGTTGCACGCCGAGGGGGCGATGCGCAAAACCCGTCGCATTCGCCGAATGACTTCGTCAGGAATGGGCCTGCTTTGATATGACCGTACGCTCCGCCGCATGGTTATCGCATCGAAGACATTCATATGTGCTCCTTCCGCAGGTTCATGCTATGGCGCCCAAGCCGGCTGCACGTGCCTGCCGGCTTGCGCTGCTGATTCGATCACTTCATCGTTCCGGGTCGAAGGGGGCCTTGGCCTGCCTTGACGGCATAGTAGGTGACACCCTTGCCGCGATATCTGCCCTGTGTGGCCTGAACTTCGAAACCGGACAGGTTGAAGAGCCACTTCATCTGCCTCGGGGTGAAAACAATGACATGGTAGTCGCACTCGATCCACTTCTCGGGCGGGATGTACGCTATGAAAACGCCGCCGGGCCTGAGCATGGCGTTGATGTTTCTTAGCCCCGCCAGCGGGTTGTCCAGGTGTTCGAGGCAATCGAGGCTGACGGCCGCGTCAAGAGGCACCCGTTGCCGCAGGGTATCCGGCAGGGGCTGCTGAATATCCGCCAGGATCAGACGATCACCGACGCCGGAAGTGGCGATCTCATCAGGGTTTACAGTTAAGCCAATGGCGTCGAAGCCATGCTCGACGAGGCGTTGAACGGTATTGCCGATACCGCATCCGATGTCCGCGACTGTCTTGGCGCCGTTTTCCCGCAGCATGCGGATTACGCGGGCCTCTTCTACTCGCTTAAACGGGCGGCGGTTCGAAAGCTTTTCATTATGGGGCATGGAGCCAATTATACGGCAGGCGAGGCTCCGGGCAAGATGCGGCGCCGCCAATAGCGCGTCTTGACATGGCATATAAAGACAAGCCTCAATGTTCTTGTGAAATATTGGGCTCTGGCATAGTGATCGTTCTTCATCAGGGTGACGTTTTCTACTGCTGCTTCATCAGTAGGTTTGGTTGCGTCGTGGCGACACCGTGGCCGTCAGCGGCAGTTCGCACGCGCCCTGCTTGATGAGCATCTCGATAGTGACTTCGCTTACGCAGGGGCGTTTCTTCCAATCCGTGCCCATGGTATGCGAGATGGCGAAAGTCTGCATTCCTTCCGCCACGGACATCACCTGATGCGTCTGGGTCAGGCCGTCTACGGTTCTGCTGACGGTAAGCACGCCGTTTGCGTACTCGTAGTAAATCAGCGACATGCCGCTTTCTTCGGGCGGGATGATCGAAAGCGTTGTTGAGGTCGCTTCAATCGCCGCCGCCGTTCGAATCTCGCTGGTTATTCGATGCAGCACGGTTCTGGCTATCGCCGAAGCCGAGGACATATTCTCGTTGGCCCTGTAGCTCGTGATGCACGAATGGGCCGCTGCCCCCAGGGCGGCAAGCAGCATGCCGGTTATGGCAAGCGCCATCAGCACCTCAACGAGGGTGAAGCCTCGCGCCGCCGGGCGGAAAGATGTATTTCTCCGCATATTCATAGCTCCTTGTACGTGTCCATATCCGGCACAAGCATCATGACGTGCAGAAACCCGTCGGGCAGATGGTCGTCCGGAGTCTGCACGATCGTGAGCTTGGCGTTGCCGGTCATCTCGAACATCTCATTGCCGTAATTGATCAGCGTGCCCACTATGACTCCTCCGGCGTTTCCGGATAGCTTGAAGTTCTCGGCAGCCATGCATCCGTTTACTGCCGAGGCGTTGCCCGACATGCTTACGTCAAAGCCCGGAGCAAGCAGGCACGTGCCGTTGAGGCCGGTGGCGGCCACGTTTCCAGAGAAACTCAGCGAGCTGTCGTCGCCAAGGCTCGATGCGTCCTGCGTGACTATCACGCCGTTTATGGTGCAGTTGCCTGAAAAAGTAACTTCGTTCGGCGCTTCGATGAACAGCACGCCGTTTATCGTGGTTCCGCCGGCAAACGAAGTCTTCGTGTTGGCGGGTATCCTGATGTCGGTAAACGTCAGGTTCTGGGGAAATTTGTCGGTCAGCACCGTCAGGCTCATGCTCTCATACTTATCGACGTTCACCTGCGGGAATGTTACCGGTCCTATGCCTGCGTGGATGTGCTCGGCAATGTTGCTGGTGGTTCCGGCGACAGTAACGTGGTTGCCCCACGTGGCGTAACCGCTGGGGTTGCTGATGAATATCTCGCCCTCAATTACCGCCTGGCTGCCCAGCGTCACGACGCTGTCGGTTGCATAGCTGGCGGTGAGGATGTCCGCGCCGAGCAATTCGGCGGCATCGAGAATCTCGCCCTTGATCGCTATGGGGCTGTTGCTGGCAAGGCCGAAATCGAACACCCGGCTGCGCACGGCCTTGGGGTAGCACTCAATCGTGACAGAGCGAGTAACGTCGCCGTCCTTGCCCGTAACAGCAAGGCGAATCTTGCCCATGTCCGTCAGTTGCATGGAGGCGCAAAAGCTCTTGCCGTCGCCCAGCGACGCATGCGGAACTGATATGACACCATTAGAGTAAGTCACATTCGCCTCGCCGAGCAGCGGCTTGAACATCGGCGTCAACTGCGTCGCAAGTTCGCTGAGCATCTGTTGGTCGGATACGTTCGGCGATATCCTTGCGGCTGCTATGTTCCTGAGGCATATTGCCAGGCCGCCTTCGGCCTGAAATTGCGATGACTGAACTCTCGCATGGTTGCCCGCCTGCTGTACTGACGAATTGGTGAAGGCCACCATCGCCACGGACAAGCCGGAAAGCACCGCAAGCAGAATCACGGCAAGCACCGAGACAATCCCCCCTCGGCCGGTTCGTTTGTACATGGTCATTGCTTGAACTCCTTGTAGCTGTCCATGTCGGGGGCAAACCGTCTTGGATACGCAAAACCAGGCGGGTTGTCGTCTCCTTCCATCCTGTCGATAATCAGCCTCGCATTGCCAGTCATGGTCACGGGGTTGGGGCCGAACGAGATCAGGTTGCCGTATACCGTCCCTCCGGCGTTGCCGGTGAACTTGAAGCCGCTGGCGGCCATGCACCCGTTCACCGTGCCGAAGTTGCCCGAGAACTGCGTATCAAAGCCAACGGCCAGCAGGAAGACTCCGGTCAGTTCTCGCACCTGGTCGAACTTGGGGTCAATGGGCAGTTGGTCAACTGCCCGCACGGTGGTGTTGCCGGTAAACTTCAGGCTGCAAGGTTGCGGCTCATCAGGCGGTTCGGCGGCGATGATCATGCCGGTGATGGTCGTGTTTCCGGAGAACGTCACCGTGTTTGGCGTCTCAATGAACAGGATGCCCTTGATGGTGGTATTGCCGGAGAACGACGGATTTGCGCCGGCGACTATTCGCGCGTTCTCGAATGTGCGATTGCCGCCCGTGGGGGTGCTGGATGTTATATCCGTCGTTGCGAGGCTTCGATACTGGTCTGTCTCGGGCGGGCAGAATAACACCTCGCCGCAGCCGCGGACAACCTGCTCTTCAAATGCCTCACCGGGCGGGCGTTGTCCGCCGACGCGGATGTTCCCGCTGTACGACATATAACCGCTCGGATTTGAGATGAATATGGTTCCGGCGACCTCACAATTGCCGACCATGCGAATAGCCTCATCGGTGACGTATGTCGCCGCCAGCACATCCGCCTCGTGTATGTCATCCGTTCCGAGGATGGCGGCGTTTCCGGTGAAGCTCAGCGGCCCCTGCGAGGCAATGCCGTAATCGAAGATCGAAGAGGCGATCTTTGTCAGCTTCAGGTCAATTGTCGCGGTTCTTGAAACGCCGACGCAGAAACCCGTGACGGTAAGGCGGATCGTTTCGTTCTGCACGTGGTCGATGGTGGACTCGAAACGATTTGCGCCGTCGGCGCCAAGCGAGATGCTGGGCACCGTGATGCGCTGGTCCTGCCGTGATATGGACTGACCTCCAAGCGTGGGCGTGCAATCCAATCGCTGCGACAGGCCGGTGTAAAGATGATCAAAGGCCGCATCATCGGTGCATCTGGAAGGAATCTCCACCGCCGAGATGTGATGCAGCATTATTGTCAGGCCGCTCTCGGCCTGGTATCTGGATGTTTCGACATTGGCGTGATTTGCCGCCTGCCGCATCGATGAGGTGGTTCCGCCCAGCATTGCCACCGCCAGCCCGCTGAATATGCCAAGCATGATCAGCGCCAGCACGGTGACGATGCCTTCTCGCCGGTGGGGGCGTGCCGGGATTGCTCGATATCGCCTCATTCAGTGGGCCTCCTGGCGGCGAACCATCCGGTCGTGTGCACGCATCTGCCGGCCCGCAGGACGCTCACCTCGACGTAGATTACATCCGAAGCCCCCGCGCCAACGGGCGTCGCAAGGCTGTCGGGATCTCGCCACGTCATCTTGACCACCTGCGACCAATCGGGCATTTCGGTGATTGGTCTTCCTGCTCCGTCCCGAGGGGGGCAGAACGTGACGTCCATCAGGTCGTCAAGATCGTCAACAAATTCCTGCGGCGAGGTCTGCTCAGGTCCAACCGGAGCGGTTGGCGATTCATCAGGATCGCTGAATGGAAGTCTAACCGTCCATTCGCGGACCTGCTGCGCCAGGAAAACACCCGAAGTGAGCTCGTTAGCCCTTCCGTTGGCGCTGGTGCTGGCGCCGACGGCCGATATCAAGGCGGTGATGCCAATGCCCAATATTGCGGTCGCCATCGCGGCCTCTATTATGCTGAATCCGCCGCGGGCGAAGGGCCTTTTCTTACACATGCTTTACTCTCTTTTCTTCTCCTTGCTATCAGAAGACCTTGTCGTATTCCTCGTGCCGGAACGCCCGACTGCCATCATTTCAACAGGCTCGACATCTTGAAGATCGGCAGGATGATGCTCATGGCTATGAAGCCCACCACGCCGCCCATCATCACGATCATCAACGGTTCGATCATTGACGTAACCGACTTGATGGTGGCGCGCAACTCCTTGCCGTAAAACTCGGCAACGTCTCTCATTACCTCTCCAAGCCGGCCGGATTCTTCACCCGCCGAGATCATCTGAACCACGTTGGGAGGCAGGTACGTCTGCTTGCTCAGCCCGGATGCGATCTTGTTGCCTTCCTTCACCGAATTGTGCACCGTCTGCCACAACCGCTTGAAAAACGTGTTGCCAGAAACCTCAGCCGTAATAGTCAAAGTCTCAAGCATGGGCACGCCGGCGTTGACCAGTTCGCCCATGGTGTGCAGGCCGCGGGTTATGCATAGCGCCCGTATCATTTTCTTCACCAGGGGAAGGCGAAGCATCAGGCTGTCCCAGTAAACCCTTCCCGTCGGCGTGCGAACGAAGTACACCAGGGAGACGATCAGGCCAACAATACCCGCGACAATGAAGTACCACTGGTTCCGCATGAACGCGCTTAGTTGAATGAGGAACTTGGTTGGCAGCGGCAGTAGCGCCTCTTTGCCCTCGAACATCACGGTGAACTTGGGCAGCACGAACGTGAGCAGAAAGACAGTCGTCGATATCGCCATGAAGGCGATGATGGACGGATAGATCATGGCCCCGCGCACCATGCTTCTCGTTTCGACCTGATCGTTTAGGTAAAGCACGATCCTGTCAAGCATCTGCCCGAGGCTGCCCGAGAGCTCGCTGGCCCTGATCATGTTGATGTAGAGCGGGCTGAATACCTTGGGGTACTTGGCTATGGCGGTTGAGAAGGGCTGGCCGGCGTCGACGTCCTGGCGAATCTGCATCAGGATGCCATGGAACTTGTGGTTCTCGACCTGTTTGGCGATGCCGTCTATCGCCTGGCGGATGTTAATGCCTGCCTTGACCATGACCGCAAGCTGCGTGGTGAACGTCAGCACGTCCTTGAGGCCCGGGCCAAATTCGACCTTCACCTGCCTCATGCGAGCAATGATGTTCATCTGCGAATCGGATCCGCTTGGCGCAAGATCCAGCAGGAACCCGCCGATGGTGTTGCGAACAAGCATGCCTGCTTCTTCCAGTGACGAAGCGCGTATCACGCCCGCCACCAGTTCGCCGCCCTTATTTTTACATTGGTATTTGTATTCCGGCATACCAGCCTCAGCTTCCAAGCGTCTTGGCAAGGGCCTCGGGCCTTGCGGCGTGGGCGATCGCGTCCTGCTTGCCGACCATCCCGTTGATGACCAGCGATTTTATAGAATCGTCCAGCGTGGTCATTCCAAGGGCCTTGCTTGTTTCGATAATGTTGGGAATCTCGTGAATGCGGTTCTCGCGTATGCAGTTTCGCACGGCGGGTGTGCAGAGCATTATCTCGCAGGCGGGAACCATGCCGGGTTTGTCCTTCCTGGCGAAAAGCACCTGGCTGATTACCGCCTGAAGCGTGTTCGAAAGCATCGCCCGCACCTGGTTCTGCTGCTCGGCGGGATAGATGTCGATTATGCGTTCGATGGTCTGCGAGGCGTTTTGCGTGTGCAAAGTCGAAAGCACCAGGTGGCCTGTCTCGGCGGCGCTGATGGCGGCGGATGTCGTTTCCAGGTCGCGCATTTCGCCCACGAGGATGATGTCGGGATCCTGGCGCAGCGCATGGCGCAGGCCCGATGCGAATGTCGGCACGTCGCTGCCGAGTTCGCGCTGTTCGATCACGCTCTTGCTGCTGCGCAAAACATATTCAACCGGATCCTCCAGCGTGATGATGTGGCTCGCGCGGGTGAGGTTCACGGCATTGATCATGCTGGCGAGCGTGGTGCTCTTGCCTGATCCGGTTACGCCGGTGACCAGCACCAGGCCGCGGGGCAGATCAACCAGCCCCGATATCGCAGGGGGCAGATTCAACGACTCAAGCGCGGGCACATTGTCGCTGATCGCGCGGAACGCCATTGCGATGGTGTCGCGCTGCCAGTGCGCGTTAACACGGAATCTGCCCTGGCCGTCAAGCGCGGTCGAGAAGTCGATGTCGCGGTCGTGGTTGAATCTCGCCATCCGCTCGTCGCCGATCATCTCGCGCACAAACGCCAGGGCCTGTTCCTGGGATAGCGCATCGGCGCCGTCAAGAGGCCTGAGGCATGTGTGAATTCGAAGCAGCGGCGGCAGGCCAACGATAAGGTGCATGTCGCTGGCGCCGCTGTTAATCTGCTCGGCAAGCAATTTCTTCAACACAAGCACTACTCAATCTCCAATATGCCGGCCGGGACGCAAGGTCGTCTGGGGGGACGACATGGGTCTCGCGCTTCCCGACCGGCTTACGTTTCGGTTGCTCTCATCACCTCTTCAAGCGTTGTCTGGCCTGCCAGCGCCTTCTGCACACCGTCGTCACGAAGCGTTCGCATGCCCTTGGATCTTGCCAGATGACGCAGCTCCGTAACCGAAGGCGACGAACTGATCGCGTCGCGCAGCTCATCGTCCAGTTCAAGCAGTTCATAGATTCCCAGCCTGCCCTTGTAACCCGTGTGCCGGCAGACATCGCATCCGGCGCCCTGATAAAGCGACGAGCCTTGATGACCGCAGGATTTCAGGTAGGCAAGCTCCGTCTCGCTAAGCTGCGACTTCTTCTGTTTGCACTTGTCGCAAATCTTGCGAACAAGCCGCTGGGCAAGCACCGCGTTCAGCGAAGCGGATATCAGATACGGCTCGACGCCGATGTTGATAAGCCTTGTGATGCTCGACGGAGCGTCGTTGGTGTGAAGCGTTGAGAGCACCAGGTGTCCGGTAAGAGACGCCTGCACCGCTATGCGGGCCGTCTCGTCATCGCGGATTTCGCCGATCATGATCACATCGGGATCCTGGCGCAGAAGGCTTCGCAGCGCCGCCGAGAACGTCATGCCGATGTTCTCATGCACGCCGACCTGGTTGGCGAAATCAAGCTCATATTCAACCGGGTCTTCAACGGTCGATATGTTCATCGTCGAACCGTCCATGACGCGCAGGGCGGAATACAGCGTTGTGCTTTTGCCGCTGCCGGTGGGGCCGGTAACGAGGATGATTCCGTGCGGCTGAGTCACCTGGCGATTGAACGCGCTAAGGCAGTCGCTGAGCATGCCAAGATTTTCGAGCCCTACAAGAATCGAGCGATTGTCCAGGATTCGAATAACGCATTTCTCGCCGTGCGTAACGGGCAGCGTGCTGACGCGAAGATCGACGTTTCTGCCCCGAACGGTGGCGCGGATCCTGCCGTCCTGAGGCAGGCGGCGCTCGGAAATGTCCATGTTCGCCATGATCTTCAGACGCGAGACCACCGCGGCGTGCATCGAGATCGGCGGCGACTGCTGGTCGAACAGCACGCCGTCTATGCGAAAACGCACGCGCAGTTTCGACTCGCCCGGCTCGATGTGAATGTCGCTTGCGCCTTCGCGCACGGCGGACGTGATGAGAAAGTTCACGTAGCGAATAACCGGGCTCTCGCCTGCGATTCGTTCGAGGTCGGTGACTTCCTCGGCCTTTTCGTCAACAACTTCGACGGCATCCTCGGCGATGTCCTTGATGATGTCGTCCACCTGCTGATCGGGGGCGGCCGTCATCTCTTCGATCACCCGGCTGGTATCGGCGGCGGGAACGACGGCCAACTGCAAATTGGCCCCGAGGCGGCGTTTGAGATCGTCTATAAGGAATATGTCCGATGGGTCGGAAATGCCCACCAGCAGTCCGTCGTCATTCCGGGCTATGGGAATAGCGCTCTTGTGCTTGAGGTATTCAACCGGAAGCAGCGAGAAGGCCTCCGGCTGTATGTCGCTGGTCTTGAGCCTGATGAGGGGCAAATTGAAGTAGGCGGCTATTGCGCTCAGCGCTTGCAGGTCGTCGATAACCTTCATGGCCGCCAGCGCTTCCAGCACGCTCTGTCGCGGGTTTTCCTGTTTCTTCGCCTGTGCTGCTTCGAGCTGTTCGCTGGTTATGTCGCCGCGTTCGAGCAGTATGCGTTCCGGTCCCGACGGTCCTCGGGAACTATCCGGCGGGTTCCACAGGTCGTCGAAGCCGCCTGCATCGGCGCGCAATGCGGGCCCAGTGGGCGTTGGCGCCCCGTCGGCGACATTATGACCTTTCCCTCGCACCTTCATTATTCTCCGTATCACCATCTCTACTGCGACATTTTCAGAACGCACCGCTCGGTCTTCCAGACCAGAACGACGTGGCGTTCGTCGATTTCCTTTACCGTCCATCCGCTGATTGTCTGCCCGGCGGTGAGCAGATTGTTGTTGATCATCGCCATCGCGCCGTTGCTGCCGGTTAGCACCGACTGGAGCTTGAGCTTGGCCAGTGCCGCCAT
>JAAYCO010000148.1 GCA_012729725.1 Planctomycetota bacterium | reverse complement strand
GCAGACGGGAGTTGCTTCCACCGCAACTGCTCCCGCTTCTACCGCTGGCGCCCAGGAGAGCACGTTGCTTGCAAATCAGGAAATCAACCAGCCTGTTGCGCAAGGTGATGCACAAGCGGCAGCGCAGAAACAAGATGTTATGATCGTCGACGCACGCGGCGCCAACGAATCGGCTTCCATGCCGGAGCAACAGGTTCTCCAGCGTGCCGCCTCCCCGGCAATAGTGCAGCATGTGGCAGGTTCGGGAGCGCCGAACCAAAGTGTAGTTAAGGATGCTGCGCAGGTTCTTGCGGCCGCTGGGACTGATCATCCGGTCATCGAAACGGCAACATCAACCGCCAGTGCAATACCGACGATAGAAGCGGTGCAGGCGGCGACGGCTATGCCTGTTGTTCATCATGCCAGCGATATTGCCCCAGTAGACGTTGCCCAGAGGACGCTCAGTGAGGCCGGGGCTGTTCGAGATACTGCCGGCGCGGGCGATCTGCTGGATCAGCTTGCCGAAGGTCTGACAACTGTGGGGGCCGGGCAGCGGATCATCATCCGTCTCAACCCGCCCGAGCTTGGTTCCGTTCGCGCCGATTTCCGCACAGACGGCGATGCCGTCACATGCGTGCTTCGGGTGGACAACCCCCAGACGCTGGCTTCGGTTCAGCGAGAAGCGACGGCTCTCGTGGAGCGGCTGAATGAATCCGGCGTGAATCTGCGCCAGGTCAGCGTCGAAATGGGAAGCTCCGGCGCTGGTGGGCAGACCGCGCAAGGATGGAACTCCTTTGGCGACGGTTCGCAGGGCAGGGGCGGCTACCAGCATCAGGATGCAGGCGTCGCCTGGCAGCTGCCCGAGAATTCAGGCGCATCCAGCGAGCCTCAGCACGCTGGCGCATCGGCAGGCGAAGGTCTGCTTAACGTTTGGATCTAGGAGAAATCAGTGAGCGTATTGCCAACAGGAAATGCGGCATCCATTCAGACAGACTTTCTGAACCTGCTGGTGGCGCAGCTTCAGAATCAAAACCCGCTTGAGCCGATGGACTCAAGCCAGATGACCACTCAGTTGGCTCAGATTTCCGAGCTTCAGGAGTTGGAGAATCTCAACTCTGGCTTTGCCAAGATACTCGCTTCTCAGCAGATGTCGCAGGCGGCTGCGATGGTCGGCAAAGAAGTTCTGTTTCTTCCCAAGGGCAGCGAGGTGGCGTTGTACGGTGAGGTCAACAGCGTGGACCTGCTGGACAATAAAGTTGTTCTCCAAGTTGGACAGTACAAAGTGCCGGTCGAATCGGTTCAGTCGATCAGGTAGAAAACCGCAAAACTGAAAAGGTGAAAAATGGGTAACGCACTTCTATCAGGCGTAGCCGGGCTCAAGGCCCACCAGACCATGCTTGACGTCACTGGCAACAACCTTGCCAACTTGAACACCACGGCATTCAAAGCAAGCCGCGTCACGTTCGGCGAGTTGCTCAGCCAGACCATCCGTGAGGCGTCGCAGCCCACGGCCGGCATGGGCGGCACAAACCCGATGCAGGTTGGCAGCGGCGTAATGGTCGCCAGCGTTGACCGCGACATGACGCAGGGCAGCCCGATCAACACGGGCCAGCCGCTGGATATGGCGATTGACGGCGCCGGGTATTTCGTGCTCAGCGATGGACAAAGGAACGTGTACACGCGAGTAGGCGCATTCGGCGTTGACGCCGACTACTACCTCGTTGATCCCGGCACTGGCTTTCGAGTGCAACGAATCGGAAACGAAGGTGTAACCGAGGGTTTCCAGGGCGAAACCGACACTTCCATTCGTATACCCTACGACATCGCATTGCCCGCCAAGGTGACCAGCGAGATGTGGTTCACCGGCAACCTGTCGTCAGATGCGACCAACCAAACGCGAAACGTCCTCAGCGCCGGCATCGAGTATGCCCTGCCCAGCGGCGCAGTCGCCAGCGAGAACAACCTTCTGACCGAGATTGCCGGTGCAAACGTGGCGGCTGGCGACAAGATCGTGATAACTGGAACCAAAGCCGACGGCGCGTACATAGGCGGCGCTGCCGCGGGCGTTACGTACACCATCGAGGCCGGCGACAAGATCGGCGATCTGCTGGCGGAGATAAACGCCGCCTGTCCAGGTTCAACCGCCTCGCTGGTCAACGGTGCGATCCGAATAACGGATGACGTCACCGGTTACAGCCAGACTGCCGTAACACTAACATACACGCCCGCTGCCGCGAATCCGACAGGGGCCTTCCCACTGCCCAGCCACTTCAACGTGCTCTCGGCAGGCGGCGAGGAGAACAAGACGATCAACGTCGAGGTGTTTGACTCGCAGGGTGTTGGTCACGTCATCACCGGTTCATTCGTGCGCAGGCCCGAAGGCAACCTTTGGGACTTTGTTCTCACAAGCATTACCGGCGACGTGGAACTGGTCGATCGCCGTGTCAACGGCATCAAGTTCCTGCCCGACGGCAGCTTTGGCGGCCTTACTGCTGTGACCGGTCCCGACGGGCTGCCCATGACCGATCAGAGCCAGATCCGCGTTACATACGCCAACGATCCGACAAATATTGTCAGTGTCAGCCTGAACCTTGGCACGATCGGGTCATTCGACGGTTTGAGCCAGTTCGGCGGCAGCTCGACAGTTGCGCCCAGCGGCCAGAACGGCTATGCTTCAGGCTGGTTGTCCAGCCTGTCGGTAAGCCGTGACGGTGTTCTTGTTGGCGTGTTCAGCAACGGCGTTCGCCGCGACATTGCAGCCATCCAGATGGCGACATTCCAGAATGCCGCCGGTCTCCAGAGCGTGGGCAACAATGCGTTCACCGCATCGACCAACTCGGGCGACCCTATTCCGACGAAGGCCCTTAGTGGCGGCGCCGGATCCATCACCGGCGGCGCCCTGGAAAAATCAAACGTCGAGGTGGCTTCGGAATTCGTGAACCTCATGCAGGCTCAGAACGGGTTCCAGGCGAACGCAAGAACCATTCGTGTGGCCAACGAAATGCTGCGAGAGCTGACCAACCTTATCAGCTAGAACCGCCACTGAGATGACGCACTGGCTGACAATTGTATCGCAGGTGCTGACGCCCAGAGAACGCTTTGAGGCCATGAAGGATTGGAGTTCGGATACGGTGCCAGGGATTGTCCTAAACGTGCTTCTGTACTCGGCTGCGTCCGCGGCATTGCTGGCGGCATGCATCTTGTTGGTCATGCATGTTCGCATGAGGCGCAAGGCGCAGGCTGGAGCATCGTTCCAGGAACAGGCGCAGCGGCTTGGCCTTAACCAGGCCGAGCAGAATCTGCTGGCGTGCATCGCCCGCCTGGCCGGGCTTCATGCCATTGAAGCGATCTTCACCATGGAGCAGGCTTTTGTGCAGGGCTCCGGAAGCATGATGAAGGGCCAGCGAGTATCGTCGATGCCCGCCGAAAAACAGGCCCGTGTAGCGGGTATGATAAACGCCCTTTGTCAGAAACTGGGTTTTCAGGCTCTTGGCGCGCGAGCAGGCTCGTCGGTCACCAGCAGACAGGTAATAGAAGGATCCGTTTGCTCCTTCACCACGGCCGAAGGCGACGAGCACGTGGCGACGATTCGTGAAGTGCAGGATGAAGTGATTGTCGTTGAGCTTCGCGCTCCGGCTGACATTGCCCCTGAAACGCCGGTGGTCGTGCATTACTCCAACATGGGCTGCGTGTGGGAGTTCGATAGCAAGGTATGCGTCCAGACGCGGGATTCGGTGCATCTGATGCATTGCGAGAACATCAGATTCGTCAATCGCAGGCGTTTCCCACGAGTTCCCGTGCGGCATCAGGCGCTGCTGGCGGACCTCGAGTTCTTTGCAGGGGACAACGGAATCGCCCCGCTGCGATTTGTGCCGGCGACGCTCACCGAAATTGCCGGGCCGGGCCTTTTGTTCGAGTCGATTCTGCAGACGGAAGTTGGCCGCAAGGCGATTGCGATAGTCGAGCTTGCGGGCGGATCAGTCGTGCAGGGCGTGGGCAGGGTCAGGCGCGTGCGCATGCTCGGCAACAGCAGGGTCTCGGTGGTTGTTGAACTGATAGATCTCAAGCCGCAGGAACTAAGTGAATTGGCCCGCCAGACATCAGCAGCGGGCAAGATAAAGAACTGGCGGGCGGAAAGCAATGAACCTGCCGCTTCAGGGAGTGCACGTCAATGAGTATGTCCATAGGCCCGACCGCCTCAAGCATTGACGCCATGGGCGAACAGTATCGCGCCATCACCCAGAACCTGGCAAACGCTAGCACTGTTGGTTACAAGGCCAAACGCACAGCCTTCTCGCAGGTGCTTCGCCGGTCGCAGGCTACCGTCAAGGCGTCTCCTTTCATCGACTTTACGCAGGGCGCGCTTGTTCAAACCGGTAGGGCTCTGGACATGGCCATCAACGGCGATGGCTTCTTTGTCGTAGAAGGTCCAAACGGTCCCTCTTACACCCGCAATGGCACGTTTCGACCTAATGCTTCGGGCCAACTAGTTAACGGTTCGGGCTGGCTGCTTCAAGGCGAGAGCGGCCCGATAACAATCCCAACACAGGCAGGCGACGAAGACATCAGTATCGACCCGGAAGGCAATATCCTGGCCATGGGCCTGCCAGTGGGCAAGGTGAAAGTTGTCACGTTTGAAAACATGCAGGTTCTTGTCCCTGCCGGCGGCGGCGCCTTCAGCGCCCCCAGGAATGTCGAACCAGAGGACGCGGAAGAGTCTTCAGTAATTCAGGGGCACCAGGAAGCATCCAACGTCAGTACAGTCGAAGAACTGGTTGGGCTGATAACGGTCACACGCATGTACGAGGCGAACAGCAAAACCATCACCGCGCAGGACGACAAACTCAAGTCGCTCCTGTCGGTGGCAATGGCATGATAGGAGCAACATATGTTAAGGGCCTTCTCAACCGCAGCCACCGGCATGACCGCCCAGCAGATGGTGGTGGACACCATCGCCAACAACTTGGCGAACATCAACACGCCGGGCTTCAAGAAGAGCCAGATCGACTTCCAGGATTTGATGTACATCAAACTCCAGGAACCAGATGAGAACGTGCCCAGCGGGTTTGAAATCGGTAGCGGCGTTCGGGCGGCGGGCACGCTGAAAGTGTTCAGCCCCGGCGAAATGGACAACACCAACCGCTCGCTGGACATCGCTATTCAGGGCGACGGCTTTCTTAGCGTAACAGGCACCGATAAGACCTACTACACCCGCGACGGTTCGCTGCGCATCGACGCCCAGGGCAGGCTGTGCACTTCATCAGGTCTTCCGATCGAGCCCGTAATAACCATTCCCAGCGACGCCAGGTCCATCACCATTAACTCCGATGGAGAGATTACGGTCTTCAGCGGCTCAAGCAACACGGCCACCAGCGTGGGCACGATAGCGCTTGTGAGGTTTGCGAATGCATCGGGCCTGACGAGCGAGGGAAGAAATCTATTCAGTGAAACGCCCTCCAGCGGCGCTCCGATCAGTGGCACCGCCGGAGAAAGCGGTTTTGGCGCGATTCAGCAGGGCCTGCTTGAGAAATCAAACGTCCAGATGGTTACCGAACTGGTAAACCTGATTACCGCACAGCGGGCCTATGAAATCAACTCCCGAGCCATCAAGGCCGGCGACGAGATGTTAACCACAACCAACAGACTGATCGGATAATCCTTGAGGACGCGATCATGCGCAACAGAATTAGCATGAATTTCCGGAAGCTACCGATCATCGCCGTGGCCATCTGCGTATTGCCTTCCGCCCTGCTTGCCAGCCAGCAGCAGGTGTTGAAGATATACATACCTCGCACCATTCAGGTGCAGGCTGGGGCCGATGTAAAACTTGGCGGAATCGCTGTGATTCAGGGCGAAGACACGGCGATGGTTGCGCACGCATCCCAAATCGGGATGGGCAGGTGCCCGCTACCAGGAGAACAGATCAGGTTTGACCGCAAGGTAATCCTCAGCCGCCTCGTGGCGAACGGAATATCGTCGTCAAAAGTTAGCTTCACCGGTTCGGACACTGTCGGCATTACGCGAAATGAGCGGCTGATCCAGCCTGGCGCCATCGTGAGATGCGCCGAGGATCTTCTTGCCAAGCTTCGCCCGCTGCCGACAGGCGGTACGTACGAACTGCAGACTCGCCTTGATGAGTGGCTGCTTCCCGGCGGCCAAGGCGAGATAACGATGCGGGCCAATCTTGTAAGCGAGAGCAACAACCAGATTATCGTCAACGTGATTGCCGCGGGAGAATCATGCGACTTAGGGTCCAAGCGGCTGGTGTTCTCCGTTCATCTGCCGAGATATGAGACAGTCGCACTGCGTGAAATCCTCCCAGGCGAGACGATCACGCCACAGAATGCCCAGATACGCGCGACAACCGGCGCCGGCCCGGCAGACCCGGATTGGCGGCATCCATTTGGGCTTGTGTCGGCGGCGGCCGTGCCGCAAGGAAGCATAATCCACCCCAGGGTGCTCAAGGCGCCCCAGCCCGCAACGCTTGTACGGCGAAATCAGAGCGTGGTGATGAAGGTAAGCCGTCCGGGCTTCACGATATCCGCTTTGGGAATAGCGCTTCAGGACGGAAAGACCGGAGAACTCATTCGCGTCCAGAATACAGACACCAAAAGAGTGGTCACTGCCAAGGTGGAAAGCGACGGCACGGTTGAACCGGTAGTAGAGGAGCGATCATGACCAGGTTGATGCAGGCAGCCGCCATTTTGTTCTGCTTTGCCGCCCAAGCGTCCGCGGCCAGCATCTGGGCGCGTGCGAATTGCAGCTCACGAGGCATGTACGCAGATGACACTGCTCGGGCCATTGGCGACAATCTGACGATTCTCATTTCAGAAACCACACGAGCGACCAACGCCACCAATCGCACCCTTGAAAAGAAAGCTTCCCGCTCCGCAAATGTCAGCGGCACCGCCGAGCCGGGCAACATATTCGGCAACCTGTGGCGGCGGATTCTGCAACTGCCAACGATCGACATAGCCACCGACGCAGAAACCAAGTTCGACGGCAAGGCCGATTACGACACCAACCGCCTGCTGTCTGATCGGGTGACGGTGACTGTTCACGACATCCTGCCCAACGGAAATCTGGTTGTGGTGGGACGACGTGAGCGGGTTGTGGATCGCGACAAGCATGTAGTTGAAGTCAGCGGCATCGTTCGCCCAAGCGACGTATCGTTCGCCAACACCGTATCCAGCGACATGATCGCCAACTTTCAGATCAACGTTAAGCTGATGGGCCAGGAGCGGGAATTCACGAATCCCGGCTGGCTGTCTCGTGTGCTTAACTTCCTCAGTCCGTGGTAGTCCGGAGAAGGTTGATGAAGAAACTGGCATTGCTTCTGGCGGCGACGATAGTACTGGGCGCCTGTGCGCCTCTCGCCGCCCAGGTGCGCATTAAAGACATTGCCGACATCAAGGGGGTGCGCGGAAACCCGCTGTGGGCGTACGGGCTCGTGATCGGACTCAATGGAACCGGTGACGATTCGCCCGCCAGCAAGCAGGCAATCACAAACCTGCTTCGCCGCAACGGACTGGTGCTTAGTCCCGCCGATCTTTCCAGCAAGAACATAGCCAGCGTGATTGTTACCGCCGAGTTGCCGCCGTTTGGCCCGGCGGGTTCCAAAGTTGACGTTACCGTCTCCGCCATCGGCGACACTTCAAGCCTTCAGGGCGGAACGCTATTGATGACGCCGCTGATGGCTGCCGACGGGCAGGTGTACGCCGTGGCGCAGGGGCCGATATCGGTTGCCGGCTTCTCCGCCGGCGGGCAGAACGCCAGCGTCTCGGTGAATCACACGACGGTCGGCAGAATACCTGAAGGCGCCACGATTGAGCGTGAAGAACTGGCCGTCATCGTTGAAAACAACTCGCTGACTCTGGTGCTCAAAAACGGCGACTTCGGCACTGCCCAGCGCGTCGCCGATGCTATCAACCAGCATTACTCGGGCGTGGCCGCCGCCTTGGATTCAAGCAGCATACAGGTATGCGTGCCCCCGCGAATGTCCAGGCGAGACCTGTCAACCTTCATCGACCGCATCACAATGCTCGAGGTGCAGGTTGACCAGCCGGCGGTCGTGGTCATTAACGAGCGAACAGGAACGATCATTGTTGGTGAAAAGGTCACCATTTCAAGCGTGGCAATCTGCCACGGCAATCTATCGATCGTCACGGAAGAGAAAGATTACGTCTCTCAGCCCCAGGCTTTCAGCAAGGGCGGAACCACTGAGAAAACGCACAGGACCGAAATCAGCGCCCGTGAAGACGCAGCCCAGCTTGTGCTTATCCCCCAGGCCTCGGTTGCCCAGCTTGCACAGGTGCTTAATGCAATGGGCATGACGCCCAGGGATATGATCGCCATATTCCAGGCTCTGCGCCAGGCAGGCGCGCTCCAGGCGACATTGAAGATTATCTGATAACTATGAGCATGGACTTCATATCCTCGATTTCCGCCAATAGCAGCGCCGCCGCCGGCGAGGCGATGGTGCAAAACATGGAATCCGCGGTGCTTTCCGCCGCCAAGGAGGGAAGCGGGGATGACGCTAAGCTGCGCAAGGCGGCCAGAGATTTCGAAGCATTGCTGCTGCACCGGTTGATGCAAGAGATGTCAAACACGGTGGACCACGACAGCCTGCTCTCGGGACCAATGACTCAGCAGGTTCAGGGCATCTTCTGGTTGCACTTGGCCCAGGACATGGCCGACAAGGGCGGGATGGGCCTGTGGAAAGAAATCTACAACAGCATGAAAGACTCGCAAGGGCAGTCGCATACTGACGGCGCAATGGAGTTACTTCGATGATTTTGTCCAATCGGAATATCAACTCGCTCGTGGATGCGCTGCTTTGCGAACTTGACGACGAGGCCCGGCGTCTGGCGTCGCGATGCCAGCAGCTTGATGACATGTCATCGGCGCTTCTGGCGGGGGACGACGCAGCGCTCGAGCAGTTGCTCAGCGCGATGGACACATCAGCACTGATTAACGTCAGGACCGACGGGCGGCTCTCCGATGCCTGCCGGCGCCTTGGGGACGCCCTGGGCTGTCGTCAGCAGGACTGCCGCCTGGCAAGGATAATGGAACGCCTCGATCCGTCACAGGCGCTCGCCCTCTCCCAGCGGAGAGAAAGCCTCACATCGCTGGTGGACCGGCTAAGACAAAAGCACATGGAGGCGGCATTGCTGCTGGGCGAATGCCGCAGGCTCAACAGTCTTATGCTCGAATGCGTCATGCCGCGAGGGCAGTCCGTCACGGTTTATGGCGCAGCTGGAACTGAAAACTGGCAGACGCACGACGCCAACCTGGACACGGAGCAGTAGCATGGCCAACTATGAAATTGGCCTCACCGGCCTGAACGTCGCGCAGAGAGCAATCGAGATTATTGGCACGAACATTGCCAACGTCTCCACGGCGGGCTATCACCGCCAGACGATAAAGATTCAGCCCGTCACCTTCGATACAAACAATTCGAGTATGGCTGGCGGCGCCAAAGTCGACGGCGTCCACAGGTCCATCGACGTGCTGCTGGAAAGCCAGATCGTAAAGCAGTCGTCGCTCAGCGGGCAGTTGGCGCAGGAACTGATGACGCTTCAAACAATCGAGCAATCGCTGGGAAACCTCGAAAATCAGGGGCTGATGCTGTCGTTGACCAGCTTCTTCAACTCGCTGCGCCAGCTTGCCGCCCAGCCGGACAGCAGGTCGCTTCAGGAACAGGCCATCTGGGCCGCGTCAGGCCTTGCGGGCGAATTTAGGAATATGGACTCGTTCCTTCAGGAGCTTGACCATCAAATTCTGCTTGAAGCGCAGAATGTTGCTAACAGCATTAACAGTCTTGTCGATGAAATCGCCCAATTGAACACCGAGGTGCAGGGCGCTATAACCAGGGGCTCGAACGGCAACCTGTTGATGGACCGTCGGGATCAGGCGATGGTCGAGCTGGCCGAGCTGATTCCTTTACAGACGAACCCCAACGACCTCCAGAACGCTACTCAAAGCGTGATTGCCTGGGGAACCCCGCTTATCACCAGCGGCAGCACCACTCATCTGGAAGTGGCGACCGGCGAGGACGGCAAACTCGGGTTCTCGGTGCAAGGCGCCAATTACCTCCAGACCGAGGTCAGCGGCGGAAAACTCGGCGCGCTGATCGAACTGAAGAACAGTCTGCTTGCTGACGTGCGAGACAACATCGAAGACCTCGCGACTACCATTATGTCCGAGATCAACAAGCTGCATGTCCAGGGCATCGGTTCCGCCGGATCGTTTGCCAGTTTGGCGGGAACCCCCGTCGCATCGACGGTGCTCAGCGGCATGAAAGGCGTCACCGCAGGCACGTTCTATGTCCGCATAACTGATACCGTAACAGGCGACCAGACGCGACATGCCGTGTCGGTAAATCCGGCGACGGATACTTTTCAGACCATCGCAGATAAGATAAACGCTCTGCGAATAAGCGGCGATCAACCGTTGACCGCCTCAGTCGCCGGGGCCGCACTTCGCATAGAGTCAGATGGGGCGTACAAGTTCGACTTCAGCCCCGCCTTGTTGTCGGAGCCAACCACCAGCACGTTCACCGGCGCAAGCAGTCCAACAATCACAGGCGTTTATACCGGCGCAACACAAACATACACTGTGAAAGTAACCGATGCCGGCGATGTTGGCGCGGGAACAGTCCTGCTGTCCGTCAAGGATGGTGAAGGCAACCTCGTCAAGACGCTCAGTGTTGGAGAGGGTTACGCCGCCGGGGATGCGCTAGAAATCGACAAAGGTATCAGCATTGCCTTCTCGATGGGCGATCTTAAACTCGACGAGCAGTTCACTGTGCTTGCAGTGGGCAGCTCGGATTCCAGCGGCTTTCTGTCGGCTGCGGGGATGAACGTGCTTTTCAGGGGCACTGGCGCGAGCGATATGCAAATTAATGAAGATATCCTGGCCAACCCCGACAAACTGGCGACGGGCATCAACGGCAGCGACAACGTCAACATCAGCAAGCTTGCCGACGTGGAGTTTCTTAGACCAGCGAGCTTGGGCAGCAAGTCCGCCCAAGACTTCTATCAGCAGATGGTCACCAGACTCGGGCAGCAGGTTCAGATTAGAACCGTGCGCAAGGAAACGCTTGATAGCCTGCTTCAGCAGCTTGAAAGCCAGCGCGACATTATGAGCGGCGTAGATATAAACGAGCAGGCGGCTCAACTGATCGTGTACGAGAGAATGTTCCAGTCTCTGGCAAAGTACATAAGCACCGTGGACAACACGGTGAAAAGCCTCATGGACCTTATATAACCCTATGGCAAGAATGCATTCATATAACGCATCAAGCCAATGCAGAGTGGAGATGCCATGAGCGGATGGGGTTCCATTTACAACAACACCACGTACGCCATGTGGAAGCACGCCAGGGATCTGGCGAAGCTTCATGAACAGGGCGCAAGCGGCGCCCGAGTAAACCGCGCCAGTGACGACCCGCTGGACGCCTACCGCATAATGCGCCTGAAGGCTTCCACCAGCAGTTCCGAAGCGTATCTGAAAAACCTTCAGGAAGTGGAGCGCAACCTTGAGGCAGGTCACAGCCTTCTGTCGAAGCTCTCCACAACGGCAGTGCGAGCAGAAGAACTCCTGACGCAGGCAGCCAGCGGCACGTATATCGGCGCAAACCGAATAGCCATAGCTGAAGAGCTTGATTCGCTTCTTGAGCAGTCTGTGACGCTGGTGAACACCCAAAACATGGGGCTGTACGTATTCAGCGGCGACACCACTGCTACCGCGCCATACGAAGTCACGCGAGAGAACGGGAAAATCGTCGCAGTTCGATACGCGGGCAGCACGCGAGACCTGGCTGTGCCGATAGCCGAAGGAGTCTCGTATTCCGGGGTTATGGTGGGCGACAGCGTCCTCACCGCCAACAGAAGAAGTACGCCGACGTTCTACAGCGACACCGGCGTCAAAGTGGGCACGAACACTTCGTCAGTCACCGGCAATGCCTGGCTGGAGATTGCCCACTCAACCACCACGTACCCCGCTGGTTCGCAACTATCGGCCGGCACGTCTTCGGCGACAGGAGACACCCTTATTGGGTCGCACACCATAAAGATTTCCGCCGCGGACAAAACCATCCAGGTTGGCAGCGGACCGCAAGTGACATTTGTCGGAGACGAGACGAATCTGCAGCTCACTGACGGAAACGGACAAGTGCTGCACATCGATATGACCGGCTGGACCGACGCCAACGGCGAGTTCACCGTCACCTCCAATGCGAAGATGAGCATCGATGCCGGTGAGACATGGACAAACGTCGATCTAGCCAGCGCCAACAACGCCGTGACTAACGGCGCGACAGGCGATGTGCTTTATGTTGACGCCAGAACACTAGATAAGACCGGGGTTGCAGCCGTCAACATTGCCGGCACGCGAGACATTTTCGAGGTCTTGATTCAGGCGCGCGACCTGCTTGAAAGCGATGGCGAGATTCCGGATGACATGCTGGGTGAATTGCTTCACATCTCGGTTGAGGCAATGCGCGAGGCTCAGGGCAACGTGACTCGAAGCATGACGGCTGTCGGCGGCAGGCTTCAGGCGATGGACAGCCTTCGCATCAACCTTGAAGATGCGCGCGACGCCGCGAGCGACCAGGCCAAGTCGCTTGAGCAGGCTGACATAGCGCAGATCGCAGTGGATATCGTTCGGATTCAGAACCTCTATGACATGACACTGGCGACGGCAGGCAAACTGCTGAGCATGTCGCTTATGGATTACCTGTAGCACCCGCAGAGAGTTTCATCGCACAACGAACGGGTCGGAGTCCTGCTTTGACAGGCGGATTTTCAGGCCCGCAAGCATCTCTCCAAGCCGTTTAGCCAGCGGCCCAAGGGCCAGTCGTTCCGAATTGCTGTGACCAAGGCATGCGACAATCATGCCGCCGGAGGCAGCGGCAAGCGCATCATGATGACGCATCTCGCCGGTGAGGTAGAAGTCTGCCCCCGATGAAATCGCCCGCTTATACAATGATCCGCAAGAACCAGCGCCGCATGCGACGGTGCGTATAGTCGGATCCTTCCTCGGCGCGCCTGCTAATAAGACCGTCTGCACACCGGTAGACTGCTTGATTTTACTCAGCAGAGACGAAAGCTTTGTCGGCCTGTCGAGCTTGCCAATTCGGCCCATGCCGGTTCCTGCGGGATACTGTCGCATCGGAACGACGTCGATGGCGGGTTCCTCGTAACTGTGTGCGCCGCGCACGGCTGCACACACGGCGCCCGCCACCGAACATGGCGAGATGAACTCAAGCCGCAATTCTTCAACGCTTTCGGGCTTGCCGGCGGAGCCGATGGTGGGATTGGCGTCTTGCGTGGGGCAGAACGATCCAATTCCGCGGGTGAAAAACGAGCAGTCGTAGTAGTTGCCCATGCGTCCGGCCCCGGCGTCGAACGCAGCCGAAGAAACCCGCGAAAGGTCATCTGGCGGCACGAACACGGTTATCTTGCACAGCCACTCGCGATTGAAATGCTCCAGCGGCTCGGCGGCGGCCAGACCCATCGCGCCGGCAAGGGCGTCATTCACGCCGCCGGGAACCACGTCGTACGCAGTATGAATCGAGTAGACCGCTAACCCCCGGCGAATCGCCTCATACACCAAAGGGGTGGAGGATGAAGTCACCGTCGCAACCGGCTTGAAGATTGGAGGATGATAGCTCATCACCATTTGCGCATTTATGGAGTTGGCCTCCGCCAGAACATCGTGCGTCAGATCGATGCACAACATCAGTTTCGAGACCGGCGATTGCCCGTCGCCGACGATCAAGCCGACGTTGTCCCACTCGGCTGCGAACTCACGAGGGGCAATGTGATCGATCGCTGCAGCCACGTCCTGAACCTTCATTATCTCTCCATAGAACGGGGAATCGGTCCGTGTCACTGTGATTCTCGATCCAGCAGTTGATGATAGGCAGCGATGATTCGCCGCGTGATTTCCCCGGGCTTCTCATCGCCAACAGGATGACGCTCGATCCTGACCACCGGACGTATGCCGGCGACAGACGACGTCAAAAACACTTCCTGCGCGGCGAGCATTTCGCGCACCGTGAGCGGCGTCTGGTCGTCGGCGGGAATGGACAAGTCTCTGCACAACTCCAGCACGGCCTCACGGACTATTCCGGGTAGAACCGGCGTGTCTCGCGGGGGCGTAAGCACCTTGCCATCGAGCACCAGGAAAACATTCGACGTGCAGCCTTCCGCAAGGTAGTTGTCGCTGGTGAACCACAGGGCGTCTTGCGCCCCCTTCACGGCCGCTTCCTGACGGGCGAGCATTCGCGGCAGATAGCAGCCGGTTTTGTATCCGCAAGTGATGTCGCCCTTGTGCGCCTTGAAGGAGGTGACTACAACGTCTATGCCCTTTTCATACCAGTGTGCGGGAGTCTGGCCAATCGCCTGTGCGGTGACAAGAGTAGTGGGGCGCTCGTCATTCACCGGCCCGGGCGTGAGCATAATCCGCACGCGAGCGGATTGGAGATCATTCGCCGTCAGCACGTCGCGCACCGCTTGGCGCAACGTCTCGACGGTCGCATTGGTGTTGAGTCCCAGCAGGCGAACAGTCTCGCCCAGGCGCTCAAGGTGGCGGTCAAGGCGGAACACCTTGCCGTTATGGGCCAGCATGGTTGTGAAGGTGGACGCCCCGTGCAGAAAGCCCGCATCGCTAATACTGATGCAGGCGCTGGCGGCGTCTATAATCCGACCGTTGAGGAAGACTTTGGATTCAGCCATGAATTCAATGTTAGCCGGCCAGCGCAATAATTCAATTGATTGCTTGTGCCGCCCCCGTCGTAGACAATGATATTGATGGCGAAACGAAAAGGAAAATCCCGACGTCGGCTGGGCGACTGGCGAGAGTCTTTCGTCGCCGGAGAGAGTCAGGACGCCTTGTCGGACAAGGAGAAGTTCGCTCCTCGCTCGGTCAAACTGCCTGCCGGACGTGCGGAAACCGCCGCGGAAAACCTTGACAGCCTGCCCAAACGCGAGGGCATGGTGATAGGCCTCTTTGCGCGCGGGGCGTTGGTGGAATCGGAAGGTCAGCGGTTGCTGTGCGGCATCGCCAAGACGTTCCGGGCATCGCCCGACACCAGCCCTCTTGCAGTTGGCGACGAGGTTACCGTCGCCATCACCCCGCCGAGGCACGCCAGCGGCCAGCAGAAGGATATGACGCGAGCAGATGGCATGATCCTGTTTCGCGCTCCCAGGCGGACCGCGCTGTCTCGACCTCAGCCCATAAGCGGCAAGCGACAGGACCGGTACACAACTGAGGTTTTCGAAAAAGTGCTCGCCGCGAACATGGACGCGATTCTGATTGTCGCATCCACCCGCCAGCCGCCGCTGCGCCACGGCCTGATCGACCGCCTGCTGATTATCGCTGAACGCGGCGGCCTGCAGCCGGTCCTGGCGATCAACAAGATCGACCTGGGAGACGCCGACGAGCAAGTGCTTGAAGATTTCGCCCATCTGAATATCAAGATATTCAGGGTCTCGGCGGCGACGAAAGAAGGCATCAGCTCGTTGAAGGATGCGCTTGCGGCAAAGCGCACCGTGCTTGCTGGCCAGAGCGGCGTCGGCAAGAGCTCACTGGTCAACGCCATTGTGCCCGGCGCGGAGGCGGCGACGGGCAGCGTTCGGCTTAAGGACCAACGAGGGCGGCACACGACTTCGGCGACGAAAATCTATCACCTCGACGGCGGCATGATAGTGGATACGCCGGGCGTCCGCGAAGCGGGCATCAACCTGCAGGCCTCGGAACTGCCATGGTTCTTTCCAGAATTCGAGCCCTTTGCCGCGCAGTGCAAGTTTCGCGACTGCACGCATACGCACGAACCCGCCTGCGCCGTCAGGCAGGCGGTCGAAGAAGGGCTGCTTTATTCCCGCCGGTATGAGAGTTATCTGCGAATTCTGCAGACGCTGGAAGAATGAGTCCAGCAGTCGAACGCCGGCTGATCCCGCCTTGCCTCAATAATCGCTGAACGTGCGTTGCCAGGCGGCCTTTGCTTCGGAGATCGACAGGTCTATCAAGCGTTTGGCGCCAAAACCCAAGGCGACGATTCTGCCGGTGTCGTTGAATTTGCCCAGCTCGCCGACAGGCGTGTCTTTGGCGATACGCATGAACACGTCGTACTGGTCGGGCGAGACTTCAACAAGGAATCTGCCCGGCGATTCGGAGAAGAGCATGCATTGCTCGCCGCTGACACAGGATCGACCCGGGGCAATGGGAAGGGCTTCCAGGTTGATTTCAGCGCCCAGGCCCCCGCTGAACGCCATCTCGGCAAGTGCAACCGCCAGTCCGCCTTCCGACAGATCGTGGCATGCGCGGATTGCTCCTGCCTCGATTGCTCGCTGAATCGTGCGCATAGTCTTGAGGTTGGTTTCAAGATCCACCGGCGGAACATCGGTGCCTGTTTTCAATCCCTCGGCAAGCAGGTAGTGGCTGCCGCCCATTTCGCCGCCGGTGCGCCCGACGACGAACAGGTAATCGCCCGGCGACTTGGCATCGGCGGTGACGCACTTGGCGACGTCATCGATAACGCTGATGGCGGAAATCAGCAGCGTCGGCGGAATGGAAATCGTCCTGCCATCGTCGGTCTGGAACTCGTTGTTAAGCGAATCCTTGCCGCTGACGAACGGAACGCCATATGCTATTGCCGCGTCGTAGCAAGCCTTTGCTGCCTGAACGAGGGCGCCCATGCGGTCGGGCTTGTTGCAGTTGCCCCAGCAGAAGTTATCCAGCACGGCTGTGCGTTCGAGGTTCGCCCCGACCGACACCGCGTTTCGCAGCGCCTCGTCAACGGCGTGCAGGGCGCTCTGATACGGGTCAAGTTCGCCAAATCGCGGGTTCATGCCGCAGGAAATGACTACGCCGCGCCGGCTATCGAGCACGGGCCTGATGACGGCTGCGTCGCCGGGTCCGTCGCAGGCTGCGCCAACCAGCGGCTTGATCGCGCTTCCGCCCTGAACCTCGTGATCATACTGGCGAATGATCCATTCCTTGCTGGCGACATTGGGCATGGAAAGGATCTCAAGAAGCGTCTCGTTATAGCTGTTGCGGTGCGGCCCTGCGGGCGAAGGGCTTTCGGTCTTGTCGTACAATGCGTCCTTGGTCGGTCGCGGCAGGCCTTCGTGCAGGAACGACATGTCCAACTCGCCGACAAGCTTGTCGGCGTAGAACAGCCTGAGCTTGCGGTCGGGTGTGCCGAAAGCCCCGATGACCGTTGCCTCGACGCCCTCGGATGCGAAAAGGGCCAGCAGCTTGTCCACATTCTCCCGCGGCACGGATACAACCATTCGCTCCTGCGCCTCGGAAATCCAGATTTCGGCGTAGCTCAGGCCGGCGTACTTGAGCGGCACGCGGTCAAGATGCACCTCGGCGCCGAGCTGTTCGCCCATTTCGCCAATCGCACTGGACAGCCCTCCGGCGCCGCAATCGGTGATGGCGGTGTACAGGCCCTGGTCACGGGCCTGGATGAGGGTGTCGAGCATTTTCTTTTCGGTGATGGCGTTGCCGATCTGCACGGCGTGGCTGAACTGCGTTTCGTGCGAATGCGTCAGTTCGCCGCTGCTGAATGTCGCGCCGTGGATGCCGTCTCGCCCGGTTCGTCCTCCGATAACGACAACGGCGTCACCCTCGCGCGGGGCCTTGAAGCACATGTCGCGCGGAAGCAGACCGACGGTTCCGCAGAAAACCAGCGGGTTGCCGAGGTACTTCTCGTCGAAGTACACCGCGCCGTTGACCGTTGGAATTCCCATGCGGTTGCCGTAGTCGCGCACGCCGCTTACAACGCCTCGCATAACTCGCCGCGGATGAAGCACGCCTTTGGGCACGTCGTCGGCCGGCATGTCGGGCGGGCCAAAGCAGAATATGTCGGTATTGGCCACGGGCGATGCGCCCATGCCGGTGCCCATCGGGTCGCGAATAACGCCGCCGATCCCGGTTGACGCCCCGCCGTAAGGCTCGATCGCGGAGGGATGATTGTGCGTTTCAACCTTGAAGCAGACGGCGTGCTTGTCGTCAAACTCGATCACGCCGGCGTTGTCCTGGAACACGCTGATGCACCAGGGCTTATTAAGCTCGGTGGTGGCTGCGAAAATCGTGCTCTTGATGAGGTTGTGAATTTCCTCGACGATCTCGCCGCAACTGTTGCGGACCTGCACGTCAGAGCGGAACGTCTTGTGAACGCAGTGCTCAGACCAGGTCTGGGCGATCATCTCAAGCTCAACGTCCTTGGGCTCTCTTCCGAGCCGGCGGAAGTATTCCTGGATGGCCTTCATCTCAACAAGGTTCAGGAACAGATGGCCGTCCCTGCTGAGGGCCTCCAGCCCGGCGTCGTCCAGACCGAGGATCGGCGCTTCAACGATCTGCATCTCGTACGCCTTGCCGTGGACTTCCGGCGGGGTGAACGATTCAAAATGCACATCCTCAATAACCCCGTTGGCCAGCAGCCTGCGGGCGATAACGCCGCGCGCCTCGTCGTCTATTTCGCCGGCAAACTCATACCGGCGAGCCGTGCGGACCGAGGATATGGCCAGGCCCATATCGCGAATCGCCTGCTCGGTTGAACTTGCAACCGGATCCATCACGCCCGGCTTGAGATGCACTTCTATAACGCCCTGCGCCTGCGCGGCGCCGGCAAGCTCGTACTGCTCGACAACCGGGTCGATAAGCAGTTCCTGTGCTACCCGGCGGGCGTCGGTTTCGTTCAAGTCGCCGCCCAGGAAGAACAACCTTGCGGACTTCACGCCCGTGACGGAATTGAAGCCCAACTCCCGCACGTGATGCAGCACACTTGCGGCGTGCGGATCCTCAAACCCGTCCCTCGGCCGGATATCTATGCGATGGATCATTCTCTTGCTCAACAATCGTCAAGCGAGGCGCCTTGCCTCGCTTACTACATTATTACGCCAGTGCGGCGGCAACGAGATCGCCGACTTCAGTGGTCGAGTAACCCATTTTGCCCGCAGCCTGCGATTTCATCTTCTGGGTGGTGGCCATAACCGCCTTCTCCACCATGTCACCGGCCTGGATGAGCTTGGAATCGTTCTTGTGAACGCCCGTATTACGCAGCAGCATGCCCATTGCGGCAATGGCTGCGATAGGGTTGATCACGTTCTGCCCGGTGTACTTGGGGGCGCTGCCGCCCATGGGCTCGTACATGCTGACGCCGGCGGGGTTTATGTTTCCACCCGCGGCGACGCCCAGCCCGCCCTGGATCATGGCGGCAAGGTCGGTGATTATGTCGCCGAAGATGTTGTCGGTGACAATCACGTCATAGTATTCGGGATTCTTGACGAACCACATGCAGCAGGCGTCGACGTGGTTGTAGTCTTTCTTGATGTCCGGGTATTCCTTGCCGATTTCCATGAAGGCGCGATACCACGTATCGCCGGCGAATGTGAGCACGTTGGTCTTATGCACCAGCGTGAGCATCTTCTTGCTGCTGTTGCGGCGGCGGCAGAATTCAAAGGCGTAGCGAATCGCCCGCTCGGCGCCGAACCGCGTGGTGCAATTGACCTGGGTGGAAACCTCCTGCTGAGTTCCCTTGTACTGCACGCCGCCCATGCCGGTGTATATGCCTTCGGTGTTCTCACGGACGACGACGAAGTCGATATCCTTGGGCTCTTTGTCCTTCAGCGGGGTGTACACGCCGGGGTAAAGCTTGACGGGACGCAGGTTGATGTACTGGTCCAGTTCAAACCTCAGGCGGAGCAACAGGCCCTTTTCCAGAATGCCGGGGGCGATTTTGGGATGTCCTACGGCGCCAAGATAAATGGCGTCGTATGCGCGAAGCTCGGCGATTTCCGCATCGCTGACAACGGGTATGGACGGGGCGTCAGGGTTGCCGCCGGCGGCAAGATAACGGTCGCCGCTGAGGTCGAATTCCTTCGTGGTGTACTTGAAGCCGACCTTCTTCGACACAGCCTGGAGCACCTTCATGCCTTCGGCCACAACTTCCGGTCCTGTTCCGTCGCCGCCAATAACAGCAATATTCATCTTTGGTTCCTTTCGAAACCGCATAATGTATACGGTTCCGATTGGCTTAGCAACGCTGGAGCGCGGCGAATTCCCGCCTGATGCGCAATCGTCGCGTTATCATTCCCCGCGATAGACTGCCCTGGACGAATCGCTTTCCCACACGACCACGGCGCTGAGCCCGCCCAGCAGCGGCTTGATACGGCTCCACAGCCAGCACGCCAGCAGCTCGCTGGTTGAATTCTCGAGGCCCGGGATGTCGTCGAGGTTGTGGTGGTCCAGTTCGTCCAGAATCGGCTTGACGATTTGCTTTATCACCCCAAAATCGATAACCCATCCCGCCTTGGCGTCAACCGGACCGGAAACGTGAATATCCACACGATAGCTGTGGCCGTGAATGTTGTGGCATTTATGCTCCGGTCCGACGGCGCTGAGGTGGTGGGCCGCCTCGAATCTGAACGTCTTGATGACTTCTGCTTTCATTTGGCATTCCATCATGTGGCGGCCGGGTGCGAGGAATCTCGAATTCCCTCGACCTCGACCGGCCAGATTATCTTGTGCAGTTGCAGGCCAAGACGCACCGGGAGCCTCTCTTGCAGTATCCACTTCGCCAGTTGAGAGGCAAGTGAAAGGCCCACCGGCGACATTATCAATGCGCATCGCCCCGTGAGTTTTTGCTCGCGGATGACGCCGGCGGCGTAGTCGTAGTCGGCGCGATCGGCGATGACGAACTTAATCTCGTCGCCGGGCAATATTGCGTCAATGTTGGACCATAGCATCCGGTCGCTCATGCCGCTTGATGGGCATTTGATGTCCATTATGCGCGTCACTCGCGTGTCTATGCCGCGGATGTCGAACGAGCCGTTGGTCTCCAGCAGTACGGTATGGCCGCGGGCGGCAAGTTCGTTAAGCAGATCCTTCGTCCTGGCTTGTCGCAGCGGTTCGCCGCCTGTCACTTCTATCAGAGGACAGCGGAATTGCTCGCTGGCGGCGATCACCTGCATGATGGACATTTCCTTGCCGCCCTCCCATGCATAGGCGGTGTCGCACCACAGGCATCGCAAGTTGCAGCCGGACAAGCGAACCATCACGCACGGAAGCCCCGCGCGAGATCCCTCGCCCTGAATGCTGAAGAATATCTCGTTTACGATCAGCCCAGACATGCAAGTATTCTACGCGGCAAAGTATGGTGGCGAAAAGACTATGATGCACGAGCTTGTCGCCAACGTCCAGAAGATGGGCAGCGTTTGAGATCCTGTAAGCATCCGCCGTTTCGCTATCTTGGGCGAAGGCTACCGGCGAACCACGTATTTGCACACGCAATCGCAGAGTTCGCCGTTTAGTTGCGAAGCGATGCGGCTGTCCTTGAGCATGGCGACCATGAGGGCGTCGGTCTTGAACGCGGTGTTTATGTTGTTTATGGTCTTGCCCATTCCTTCGAGAATCACAAGCTCGGCGTCCTGGGCGGCTTCGTTAAGTTCGTCGCTGACTGACGAGAGGTCCAGCAGCGGGGTGGTCTGGCCGGTGCCGACAACCTCGATCATGCCGCCCTGAATCAACGCGGCAAGGTCGTCGTCAACAAGGGAAAGTTGCTCGACCACGGCGGCAGTCTCATCGGCGGTGATTACGCCCATGCATGGCTGATCGTTCGCGGCCAGCACGATCTTCGTGCCCGCCAGCGCAAGCTCACGAACAAGGGGAACAGCGCCAACGACGAATTCAGCGCCGGCGTTGTCCACAAACATGATCGCCTTCGACCATTTAGTCGGCGGGGCGACACTGAGGTCGGCGGCGAGGGCGTCGAAGTCGTCGATCAACCACGGCCGGGGCGGCGAGTCGTTGAGTTCCTCAAAGAAATCCCGCTTGTCAGTAAGCTCTTCCATTTCCGGCGCGGTCGGATCGAAAAGCCCAGCTGCGAAAATCCCGGCAATAAGGTTTTTGTATCGCCCGTTGCCCTGAAGCATGCGGTTGTTGCGGACCACCTTTGGATACAGTTCGGTCCAGGCGACCTTTTCACGCGTTTTCATCTGGCCGAACGGGTCATGCAGGCCGTGCTGGCGCAGGGCCGCTTCTCGAACGACGCACAGGTCGCCGAAGGAAAGCTTGTCTGTCGCCTGGCGAAGTTCGACGATTGATTTGGCGAATTGTTCTCGGGCGGCGGTTATCGAGCGCGTGTACATCCTGCCGTATGTGGATGATGCCTGTTTCAACGCGACTTCGAATTGCTCTTGGAAGAAGTCCAGCCACTTGGAACGGCTTTGGGGGTCGCTCACAAGTACTGGATCGTGGCTAGCGTAGGTTCCCGGGTCGCTCAGCAGACAGAAATGGCTCATAGGTAATGGCTACTCGAATCTCTTCCAAAAACGTGAAACCCCGCCGGACCGCCCCGGCGGCAGCAAGTGATTCTACTATAGAACCCTTATGACGAGCAAAGTCAAGTCGTCAAATTTCGTTTGCAGCCCGGTGAAGCGTCGCATCTCCCACAGAACCTGTCTTGCGATCTGTGCAGCGGAGTGTCCCTGCTCGATGGACGCCTGTGCGGCTGCGATGATCCTGTCTCTTCCGAACGGCTCATCGGCATGGTTAAGCGCCTCCGTCAGACCGTCGGTGCATGTCAGCAGCACATCGCCGCTATTAAGCGTGAAGTGGTCGTGGCGCCATTGCAGGCTGGGGTTGATGCCCAGCAGCCCGCCGCCGGTGGTAAGGCTGCACGTTTCACCGCCTCTTATGAGGATAGGCGGCACGTGCCCTGCGTTGGTGTAGGTAAAGCGGCGAGTCTTTATGTCCAGCACGCCGTAGAACATGGTGGCGAACTCGCTTATCAGCGTGTCGGCGCACAGGTCGCGGTTTACGCGGTCGAGCACTGCCGACATGTCGTAGATGTTCACCGCGTGGGCCCGCAGCGACGCGCGAATTGAGGCCATCAACAGAGATGCGGGTATGCCCTTGCCCGCAACGTCGCAGATCGCGATTCCCAGATTATCAGGCGGAAGCGAGATGAAATCGTAGAAGTCGCCGCCCAGGTCGAAACACGGCACATATACCGCGGCGATATCGCAACCGGGAACTGAGGGGGGGGCCGCCGGCGTAAGCCTTCGCTGAACCTCCGAGGCGATCTTGAGCTGGCGGCGAATGCCGGCAGCCTCCAGCGCGTCGGCGTACAGGCGGGCGTTCACTATAGCCGCCGCCGCCTGAGCGGCAATGGTCTGAAGCAGTGCCGTCTCGAACCAGTCGAAGACGTGCTTCTCGGCTGTGTAAACCCGAATAACGCCTTCAGGCTTGCCCTTGTACATCAGCGGTGCGCAGAGCGCGCTGACGATTCCCTCGCGCTTTGCCTCCACCGGGTAAAGAACTCGCGGATCGTCGCGTTCATCAGCGATGTAGACCGGCCGGCCCGTGGAAAGCACCTGAGTGTCAATGATGCTCTTTGAGACGAGAATCGGGCCTTTGTTGAGGTATTCCTTTGAAAGATTGGCCACCGCCTTGATGACCAGCTCGCTTCGGTCTTCGCTCAGCAGGCGAATGCCGCACGCCTTTGCCTTCATCGCCCGCACGACGGTCATGGCCACCATATCCAGCAGGCCTTGCAGGTCCCGCGCGCCGGTGAATTCGGTTGTCAGGCCAAACAGGGCAGCCAGTTCCTCGGCCCGAGCTCGGAGCCGTTGTTCGTCGGCGTAAAGCCTGCCGATCATGTCCGCCATCAGGCGAAGCATCGCATGCGATGGGGCCGGCGCGGTTTTGCCGTCGGTCTTCTGGGCGTGCAGGCTGCCCGCTACGGCCTGGTCCACAATCACCGGCACGGAAATTCCATCGGGAGGGCTGTCAAAATCCGCAGTGCGCAGCAGAGCGCACCCGTCCGCGCCGCAGATAGTGACGGGCCTGCCCCATGCAGCAGTGAAGGAACTCTGGAGTTGTTCCAGAAGCTCCTGGCCAAGATAATCCGCAAGTCTTGTCATTACTCGTTGTTCTTTGCCCTGGCGTCGTGGCGCAGAGGTATTGCGTTAAGTGCGATTCTAGCGTAAATTCGCCGCAAAATCAGGAAGGAGAGGCATTCTTGAGCAAAAAACGAGTTAGAAAACCGTCCTCCACCGACAAAACAGTAGAGCGGCTTGCCCGCTTTGGCATTGAGATACCCTCCTGGGGTTTCGCGAATACTGGTACCAGATTCGGCAAGTTTCTGCAAGACGCCTCAGCGGTGGATCTGGAAGACAAGCTCCAGGACGCCGGCGCGGTGAACGCCTTCACCGGGGCGGCGCCGAGCGTTGCGGTTCACGCTTTGTGGGACTTTCCCAACGGCTTTGACCCGGAGGTTCTCAACACGGCCGCAAAGTACGGCGTGAAAATTGGCGCGGTCAATCCCAACCTGTTTCA
This sequence comes from Planctomycetota bacterium, assembly GCA_012729725.1. Lineage (GTDB taxonomy): Bacteria > Planctomycetota > Phycisphaerae > SM23-33 > SM23-33 > JAAYCO01. Next base: position 20,958 of record JAAYCO010000148.1, on the reverse strand, counting down.
GGACCAGTGCTACAAGTTCGGCTCGATCACCAACCGCGACGCCTCGATCCGTCGAAGGGCGATTAACCACATGCTCGACTGCGTCAAGCTCGCCGCCAGGGCAGGCAGCAAGCATGTTTCGCTGTGGTTTGCCGACGGCGCAAATTATCCCGGCCAGGCCGACATCCGACAGCGCAAGGCATGGGCGTCGGCGGCGCTAAAGAAAGTTCACGACGCAATGCCGCGGGGCATGACGCTGCTGATCGAGTACAAGCCCTTCGAGCCGGCAGCCTACTTCACCGACTTTTTCGACTGGGGCGCGAGCTACATACTTGCCAAGCGGGCAGGGGCGCGGGCAAAGGTGCTGGTGGATATCGGCCACCATCTGCCCGGCACGAACGTCGAGCAGATCGTCGCCTGGCTGATCGATGAGAACATGCTTGGCGGGTTCCATTTCAACGACCGCAAGTACGCCGACGACGACCTGACGGCAGGCTCTATTGATCCATACCAGTTGTTCCGCATATTCAACGAGATCGCGGCCTGGGAGCATCAGCACAATCGCGACCTGGATATTTCGTACGTGATCGACCAGTCGCACAACATCAAGCCCAAGATCGCCGCCACGATACAGACCATTTGCACGGCGCAGGAAGCCTTCGCCCGCGCGCTGTGCGTTGATCGCGAAGCGCTCGCACAGGCGCAATCGGCGGAGGATACCATAGCCTCCGAACAAGTGCTGCTGGATGCATTCCATGCCGATGTTAGCGGGATACTCAAGCAGGTGCGCAGCTTGCGAAACGCCCCTGCCGATCCGCTCAAAGCGTTCCGCAAGAGCGGCTACGAGGCTCGTGCAGCCCAAATGCGCGTTTGCAAACGGCAAAAACTTGGTATAAACGAGGGCGGAAGTTACGCCTGATGAGCAGCACCCATGCAGATTGCCACTGCCGAACCCTTCCCGCGAGACACGTTGTTCCGCGCGTGATCAACAAGGGTTCACGGGCTTAAAGGAGCGTCTTGATGACGAAGAAGAGATATGTGCAGGTTGGTTTGGGCGGTCGAAGCCGCATGTTTACGGAGGCGCTGACGGAGCGGTATCCCGATACCTGTGAGCTTGTCGCGCTGTGCGACGTTAACCAGGGCAGAATGGACTTCGTCAACAAGAATCTGGGCGACAAAGGCCCGCTGCCCACGTACAAGGCGCAGGATTTTGACAGGATGATCGCCGAGCAGAAGCCACAGGGGGTCATTGTCACCACCATCGATCGCACGCACTGCGAGTACATCTGCCGCGCGATGGAACTCGGCTGCGATGTCATCAGCGAAAAGCCGATGACGGTGGATGCCGAAAGCTGCCGCAAGATCATCAAGACCACAAACAAGACCGGTCGAAGCCTCCGCGTAACGTTCAACTACCGTTACTCGCCGCCGCGTTCGCAGGTGAAAGAACTCATCCAGAACGGCGCGATAGGCGATGTATTGAGTGTCGATTTCACATGGCTGCTCGACACCCGTCACGGCGCCGACTATTTCCGTCGCTGGCACCGCAACCGCGCCAACAGCGGTTCGCTGCTGGTTCACAAGTCAACACACCACTTTGACCTTGTCAACTGGTGGCTGGCGGATGTTCCCGAAGAGGTGTTCTGCATGGGCAGCAGGAAGTTCTACACGCCCCAGCAGGGCGACGCGCGCGGACTGAAGGGCAGGGGCGAACGCTGCCTTAACTGCCCCGTCGCCAAGAAGTGCAATTTCTTTCTCGACATGGCCGGCAACGAGAATCTCAAGGCGACCTACCTCGACAACGAGAAGGAAGACGGCTACATCAGGGACAAGTGCGTCTTTGGCGACGGCATAGACATTTGGGATACCGAAGTGGCCAACGTTCGCTACAAGGGCGGCGCGCTGCTCAGCTACATGCTGCACAACTACTCCCCGTATGAGGGCTACCGAGTGGCGTTCAACGGAACCAAGGGCAGAATCGAACACGCCTGCTGCGAGAAGACTTACGTCAACGGCGACGGCACGGTGCCCGGAGAGCTTCAGGAGCATCAGACCTCGGTTACGCTGATACCCGAGTTTTCGCGAGCCCAGGCCCTTGAGGTTCGCCAGGGCAAGGGCGGCCACGGCGGCGGCGACCCGGTCATGCTTGACGACATCTTCCTGGTGAATCCGCCGGCCGATCCGCTTAACCGCAGGGCGACTGAAAAGGACGGCGCGTATTCCATCCTCGTTGGCATTGCCGCCTATGAGAGCATCGACAAGAACATGCCCATCAGAATTCCCGACCTGCTGGGCGATGTTGCCCAGTTGCTGAAGTAAATGTCGTTTAACATCTGCAACAGAACGCCGCCGGCTAACCACCGACGGCGTTTTTCTATGCCATCGCCTTGCGCCGGACAAGAGGCATTCTTTTCTTGATATCTACAATAATTCCGGAGCAGCGGCGGCGGTTGAGCCAGCCTGGTGCACAACAAGCGTGTTGATGGCGCCCGATGCATTGATGGGCCTGCCGGATAAAACGACGATATTGTCCCCCGTTTTCGCCAGCCCGCGCGAAAGGGCGCAGCGCTCGGCGATTTCAAGAACGTCGCGGGTGTGTTCCGGCGCCGGCGCCAGGAAGGCGTCAACGCCGTAGTACATGCACATCCGGCGCACCGCGTGCTTGTCGGGCGAGATGGCAAGGATGGGCGACGGCAGGCGGCCTTTGGCAAGAAGAAGCGCCGTCTGTCCGCTGACGGTGAACACGGCAGTTACCGCAACGTTCGTCACCGACAGCACCTCGCGCACCGCCGAGACAATTGCCCGCACGGTGTTGCCGGCGGATGGCCCAACAGGCTGGCGGCAGCTGCAGTGGTCGTGATAATCCTGGGCGGCCTCAACGATTCTGTTCATCATGCCCACCGCCTCGACGGGGAATTTGCCCACGGCCGTCTCGCCGGAAAGCATGACCGCGTCGGTGCAGTCCATCACAGCGTTGGCGACATCCGAAACCTCCGCCCGCGTGGGAGTGGGGGATTGAGTCATCGATTCGAGCATTTGCGTTGCGATTATGCAGACCTTGCCCATTTTTCGGGCAAGGGCGGCGATCTTCTTCTGTGCGGCGGGCACAGCGGGCAGATCCATCTCGACGCCCAGATCGCCGCGAGCGACCATCACCCCGTCGCCGGCAGCCATGATGCCCTCGATCTGCTCAAGCGCCGCAGGCTTTTCTATTTTCGATATGATGTGCAGCCTCTCGCCGCCATGCTGCGAAAGCAGGTCGCGAAGCTCCTGAACGTCCTTCGGGCTTCGCACAAATGAAAGCGCGACGAAGTCGAAATCCTGCGATGCGATCCACTCGACGTCGGCGCGGTCCTTCTCGGTCAGGGCCGAGAGTTTCAGCTCGGTCTGAGGCAGGTTCACGCCCTTGCCATCCGACAGCGTGCCGCCGCGGATAACGCGGCATTCAACCTCGTCGGCCTTCCTGGACTCGACGACGAACCGCAGCTTCCCGTCGTCAAGCAGCACGTTCTGACCGACCTGCAGGCAGTCAACCAGCTCTCGCAGCGTGGTTGATATTCGCGATGCCGTGCCGGTTACAGGCTGACGCTGGATAGTAATTTTGCCGCCTTCGACCAGGCGAACACAGCCGCCCTCAATAAGCCCGACGCGGATTTTGGGCCCGCACAAATCAGCCATCACGGCGATGGGCTCGCCGGTTTCTCGCTCAATCCGGCGGATATTCTCCAGGAATCCCAATCGCTGCTCGTTGCTGCCGTGCGAGAAGTTGATGCGGAACACGTCACACCCCGCCTGCACAAGCTTCCGCATAACATCGATGTCCGCGCTTGCCGGCCCGACAGTAGCCACTATCTTCGTTCTGGTTATCATGCGGGCATTGTAAGGCCCTGAGCCGAGAAAGTGGAAGGGCGTATGACTATGCAGGGGATTATGCAACAACCTTGGGGTTTGGTTGCGGCCAAACCCCAAGGTGAGCTGTGGTCCTAGAACTTCGAGCTTTCCGGTCCTGTCGAGACAGCCTCAAGCGTTTCGGCAACATGGTGCTCTTTCCAGAGGCCGTGCAGATGCGTCGCCAGGTCGCCGATCGAGATAATCCCTTTGAGCTTGCGGTTTTCATCCACCACCGGCAGACGGCGAATCTTGTATTCCTTCATCACCGATTCGACTTCTTCGATATCAGTCTGATCGTTAACAAAATGCAGCGCCTTGGACATGATCTCGGAAACAGGGGTAGAGAAGCCCTTGCCTTGTCCAACAGCCCGGCAGCAGATATCCCGATCCGTAAGCATTCCTTTTAAGCGGTGCTCGCTGTCGACGATTGGCAGTGCGCCAACTTCCCTCTCGAACATCATCTTGGCGGCTTCCTGAATCGAGGTGTCTTCAGTGCAGGACCAGACATCCCTCGTCATCAGATCTTGAGCTTTCATGGCGAACTCCTTCCATCCACCCGCTGGCTCTACATCATTTTAGCCTCAGAAAGAAGCTCAATGGGCGAGGGGAGGAAAAGGAAATCAGCGATCCGACTTGAGCCGTTGGAAAGGCCTGAGGCGACGACGGGGGTGATTCATGCGGTAGACGCGGTATTTTCGCACGCCCGCCTTGGTGATGTAATAAGCCACCGTCGCCAGGGCAAGGCCGATGATCAAGCTCCCCAGCGACATGGCGATCAGTATGTCCATCGTGTTGGTCAGCAGCTTGAGCCATCCCTCCTTGAGCTGGAGGATCTCAAGCATCTGACGAGCGCTGCATGGTTCCATCCCGATCAGCCAGCAGCCAAGCCTGTAGCTTGGGTAGTAAACGGGAACCAGCGTCAGCGGGTTTGAAAGCCAGACCACCGGCACGCCCACGAATTTGTTAGCTCGAAGCAGCGTCGCCAGGGCGACAGTAAGAATCATCTGTATGCCGATGGTCGGCGTCCACGCGACGAAAAACCCGACCGCCACTCCCAATGCGATTCGATGGGGCGTGTCATCCAGGCTCAACACCTTGTGGATGATATGGCGTCGAATCTTGCGGGCGGTGGCCTTTACCATTATGCGCCCGCCTTGTTCATAAGGGCCTCAAGCGCCTCGGCCACCCGCCAAGGGGCTATCGACTGCATGCACGCAACATGGGCACATTTCTTTCTTAAGCACCCCTGGCACGAGGTTGTTGCAGCGATTGCGGCGCCCCCGTTTCCGGGGCCTGTTCGCGTTGGACGAGTCGGACCCATGAGTGTAACTACGCCTACTCCCACAGCCGGGCCGATGAAGTTTGCTGCCGAATCGGGACAAACCACCGCTCCGGCCGCTTCCACAATCGCCACCATCTGCGGAATATCCGTTGCGCCCACAAGATTCACAATACCCTCGCCGCAACTCGACGCCAGTTCGCGAGCGGACTGGGCCTCGCTCGCTGTTCCCATCAAAACCAGCGGAAAACTTCTTATCGCCCGCGTTAAGAGCTCGCGCCAGTGCCTCACAGGATACATCTTCGTAGGCCATCTGGTCGACAAGAAGCATACCGCGTACCCGCCGCGCCGCAGGCCATGATGCGTGAGCGTCTCGCTTGCGAATTGGCGCGCCTGGGGGCTTACCGTCAGCGTCATGTCCCTGACATCCGCCTCGACCCCAAGGGCCCGCACAAGCTCCACGTTTCGTTCCACGGTGTGCTCGGCCGCAACTTTGATGCGGCGGTTGTAGCACAGCCAGGCCCCCTCTCGCGCATCGGCGAAGCCGGCCCGGAGCGGCGCGCCGGTAAAACGGGCGAAAAGCCCGGTTCTCAACAGGCCCTGAAGGTCTATCACCCAGTCGTACGCCCCGCGCCTGAGTTGGCGCAGGAAGTCGCGCGTCACCTTCGCAGCCGACATCGAAACGAGCGTTCGGCCCATGGTTTTTCGGTCAAACAGCACGATCTCGTCAAGATCGGCCTGCTCCTCCAGCAGCGGCGCGAAGGGCCTGGCCAGAAGCCACGCAATATGAGCCTGCGGAAAGGCCCTTCGCAGGCCCCGCAGCACCGGCAGAGCCGTCACCACGTCGCCCAGCGAGCTTGGCTTGATAATCAGAATTCTTTCGGGCTGGTGCGGAACATTGGCCATGTCAGATTCGCGTTGCCTTTTGACGTTTGCGCCTCGAACGTATCTGCTGCCGCAGCTTTCTGCTGGACCATTTCTCAAGCATCCGCCAGTACGGCTTGAAATCTATCCTCCCGCTGGCGGGGCGACGCAGGTAAGCCAGCAGCATTCGCAATCTGCCGGCATGGTTAACAACCTGACAATTCAGTAGCGACACGTTGAGTCTCATCAAGCCCTGGAACCGCCGGCGGGTGCTCAGCTTTCGCCGCCGGGACAGACCGTCGAGGTCTATCAGCACCATCTCAAGCGGGCCGCCCGCGGGCGGACTGTACACCATGATGTTCTGGGCCTTGAGGTCGCGATGGGCAAGATCGTTGTCATGAAGCCGTTGCACCATCCGCCCCAGGCGCCACAAGACCTCCTGCGACGCCTGGCGGGCGTGAACGCTTGGTTGAAGGCCCGGCTTGTTCGTCAGCCATGAAACCAACGACTCTCTTAGCGTGGCGGCTTCAACCGTCTCGGTGATAAGTATGCTGTCAACAAGCCACGGTCCGACACGCCGCTCTATTACCGCAAGCGGAAGGGCGGTGGCTATTCGTCTTGTAAGCAGGGCGTGGCCCAGGAGAAAGGCCTTCATGGGCCGGCTCTGGCGGAAGCAGTCCAACAGGGCCTTCCATCGCTTCTTGCGTCGCGAACGCTTGATGTATACGTCGATTTCGGCAGCCCCCACCTTCAGCTTTCGGCGAATCACAAGGCTGGAGGGCGAATCTTTTACGACAACTATGCCCTCGCCCTCGAAAAGCGACTGCACATCGGCAACGGCGGCCCGCCACTGATCAGGCGTGAAGACCTCCTGCGCTGCCGTCGAACCGGCCAGTTTGCGCTTGGAGGCCAGCACGACCCTGCCGGTATACCCGTTATCGCAACGTATCGAGCCGAAATAGCGATTCGTCCCGATCATCCGCCTGTCGCGCTGTCCGTACTGCCTGCGGGCGTGGGCGTTCACGAGTTTTTCGATGAAGTACTGCCAACCCCGAAGGCTGCCCGGATCGCCACATTGTTTAAGGTATTCCTTAAGAAACCTCAGCCTGTCGCTTAGGGTAGTCCAATCGTAACGGTCATACATCAACTGGGCCAGGTTCGCTGCCCTGCTTCGCCTGCTAAGCCGGCGGCGCCGCTTGACACGGTGAAGGTCCATCAGGATCAGCTCAGCGCCGTCGCCGCTGGCGGGCACAAGAATGTTGCCGCAGTGAAGATCGCTGTGGAACACCCCGGCCATGTGCATCTTCGCCACAATCTGTGCAAGGCGAGCACTGGCACGGCGGATGGCCGCCAAACCTTCGGCGCCTCGGTCCAACTGCTGAAGATGCCAAACATCCGCCGGCGCCGCCTTCGAGACTTCTGCCGTTGCGAGCCATTCCCCGCCGCCTTGCGTCCATGCCGCCAGCACCCGCGGCGTCGGGACGGACTTCTCGCCCAGAAAGCGGCAGAACACCGCCTCCTGACGAGCGTCGTTAATGCCAAGCAGCCGCAAAAGGCGACGCTTGGCGCCGCCGGAATGAAAATGCTTCAGGTATACGCCCGAGCCGTCGAGCCTTCCCCGATAGACCGTCCTTGACGAGTTTGATTTAACTCTCTGCCACAGTTGCGGCGCTGACGCGGGCAGTTGGTCTTTCCATGCGCGCAGCAGATCGCCCGCGCCTTTGTCAGGCAAGAGCAGGGCAATGCCTGTTTCGGCGCAAGGATCGTGTGATTCTTCCTGCATACTGGAATCGACCATGGGCGGCATTATATCTGCGATGCCCGCCTCGCGGCAACCTCGGCCATGTTGACCGTTAATGCCGGTACGCATATGATTTGCTGCTGCATCAAGAGAGCGAAGAAGGAAGGCCTCAGCTTGAGGAACGTTTTGGAAAAGGCCGAGCCCATCAGCGACAACGAGCTGCTTCGCCGTCACCTCGAGGGGGACGACGAGTCTTTCGGCATACTTATGAACCGCTACAGGCGAGAGTTATACAACTTTCTGTTCCGGTTCATGGGCGACGCTGCCCTGGCGGAGGACGTTTTTCAGGAGACTTTTCTTCAGGTTCACACCTCGGCTGCCGCCTTCGATCAGAGCCGGACGTTCAAGCCGTGGCTTTTCACCATAGCCGCCAACAAAGGCCGGGACGCCATGCGCAGCCGCCAGCGCCGCCAAACCGCCCCGCTTGACGCCACAATCGCCGGCGACACGGAAGGGCGAACCAGCTACGCGGACATAATGCCGGCGGATATTCCGCCACCAGATTTTTCTTTGTTGAACACAGAGACCAGGCAGGCCGTAGAAAAAATAATGAGCCAAATGCCGGAAGGGCTGCGCGTCGTCCTGCTGCTGAGTTACTTCGACGAGCTGCCTTACAAGGAGATCGCCGAGATCCTGAACGTTCCGCTTGGCACGGTGAAATCGCGGCTGCACGCCGCGGTTAGGTACTTCGCGAGGCAATGGAAGGCCGTAGCAAAAAGGCTGGGTCATGAGCAGCAGACAAAGTGACGACGATGGCTTGATCATAGACCTCCTACTGGGCCGTTGCGATGCACGTCAGCGCGGCGAAATAGAGGAAAGACTCGCGGGTGAACCGGACCTGCGGTCGCTCAAACAGGACGTTCAGAACGCACTGAGCGCCATGGAGCTGCTTCCTGAAGTTGAACCCAGCAGCGATCTCGTGTCTCGCACACTCCAAAGAGTGGCTTCCACGCGGCTCACCAATGCCCTTATTGCCCGCGAGCAGAAAGGGCATCGCTGGTCGTTTTCGACTTTTTCCATGCGAGAGGCCGGCACGATTGCCGCGGCGGTCCTGCTGCTGGCGGCGCTGTTCGTGCCGTCCATTCGCCAGGCCCGCCGAAGAATGCTCATCAGCGAATGCGCCTCCAACATGGGCCAGATCGGCTCGGCCGTCAGCGCGTATGCCGCCTCAAACGACGAATACCTTCCCATTGCCCTGGAAAGCCCCGCGCAGTGGATGCAGGTTTCCGGCAGAAAGCCCGTAAGCAACTCGGCGGCCTTGTTTAAGCTGCTTCAATCGTCACATGCCTCGCCAAGGGTATTTCAATGTCCGGCCAGGGGCATCGAATCGTTCGCAGTCGTCGAGGGCATGACCGATTTTCCGTCGGAGCGGCACGTTGGATATTCATATCAACATCCATTGACGCCCGAAGGCCCGATCCGCCGCAGCCGATACAGCCCGGCCGAACAGGAAAAGATGGTCATCCTTTCCGACAGCAGCCCGGTTTTTCCAGGCGGATGCTTTGACCGCAGCAAGGTTTCGGCTCTTGCCAGCGACAACCACGGCGGCACAGGCCAGAACGTTCTTCGCCTTAATAACAGCGTCGCCTGGGCAAGCAATCCCAACGTCGGGGTTGACGGCAACAACATTTTCCTCGCCGAGGGCGTCTTCGACTACCGCGGCGACGAAATGCCCACCTCCAGAACCGATTCGTTCCTCCTGCCCGCGTATACATCTAACTAGCGAAAACCAGCACCACGCTAAAGCCCCGTATGGCAATGAGGGGGCCTGACTCTGGTCGCGGAGCGACACATCGCCGTTTCTGTTGTGTTCGCATTACACCCACGAATCGCGCAGCGAAACTACGCTGTCTCACTTCGCGTCGTGGCCCATCTGGCCCTCATTACGTTCGCATTCCGCGGGCATTTGGTGCACTTGCTCTTCGCGTATGGCAATTCGATAAGGTCGCTTCGCAATAATCAGATAACGGCGAGGTGTCCCTCCGGGACGAGGAGTCAGGTCCGCGCATTTCCACGCAAGCCCTCTATCGATGATGCCGCCTCGACGCCATGAGTTATGTGTGCGCAAGAACGAAAGATGTTGTGACTGCGGGACAAGCATCGAAATACATGCTGGACACCCACGGGCGGGCGCGGTAAAATGCCAGCCACGAGTCCGAGGGATTATGCCATGGCCGATGAGAAAAGGCAGGGCGTAGAGAACGGCATTTGCCAGCGCATCTGCATGTTCCTGTGGGGCATGATGAAACTGGCTAAATACCCCCGATACACACCCCGGCCGGGGTCTAACCCTGGCCCCAAACAACCCCCCGCGAGAAGCAAAATGGAGTTACCCGCGGACGTCGCTGCCGGGATTTGCGCCTCCGCCACCGGCAACGAAGGCTACGCCGACGCCATGAGGCAAAAAAACGACACCAAATCTGCAAGTCTTTGCAAGATCAGGATTTACGCGCGACACCAAATGGAGCTGCCTGGTGTCAACCTGGCTGGGAATCATCGCCCCGATAGCTCCAATCAGGGAGGTGGCGAACGGCAACGGGCAAAAAACGACACCAAATCTGCAAGTCCGGTTAAGATCAGGGTTTACGCGCGACACCAAATGGAGCGGCATGACTTCCAGGCCACCCAAGGGCGCCAAACGGTGTTGTCTGAGGTTAGGCCGGCTGGGCATCATTTTCCGGATAGCGGAAGATCATGGCTGTGGCGAAGGTCAGTGGGCAAAAAACGACACCAAATTGGCAAGTGCATATAGCGCAAGCACTTACGCGCGACACCAAATGGAGCCGGCAGCGTAGGCCAAGGACGTATATAAGGAATGCGGCGAGCGTTCAATCGGTCAAGGGCCAGATCGATCTTTGCTCATGCACATGCCAGCACACGCCTGGCCCGGTCTTACTCTGAGCCGGCAGGCCCGCTCTGACCATCCGCCGGCCTTCTTGCAGACCAGGCGGGGTGCTGATACGCTCTAGAAGCTCAAACCGGAGAATCAATGAGCGAATACCGCACCGAACACGACCTTCTTGGCGAAATGCCTGTTCCATCGCAAGCTTTATATGGAATTCATTCCATGCGAGCTATGGAGAACTTCTCCATAGCCGCAAGAAAGATCAACCCATGGCTGATTCACGCCTATGGAGCGGTGAAGCTTGCCTGCGCTCGCACCAACCGCGAGCTTGGTTGCTGGAGCGACGAGAAATCGGCCGCGATTGAACGCGCTTGCGCCGAACTTGCCGAAGGAATGCTCGACCAGCACATCGTCGTCGACGCGCTCCAGGGCGGGGCCGGCACAAGCACCAACATGAACGTCAACGAGGTTATCGCCAACAGGGCCCTGGAGCTTCTGAACCGGCCCCATGGCGACTACGCTGCCGTTTCGCCCACGGATGACATCAACCTTCACCAGTCCACAAACGACACTTATCCCACCGCGCTGCGAGTGGCGGGTCTTGGCCTGCTCAAGATTCTCGAACGCGACGTCGTGGCCCTGCTTGAAGCTTTTCAGGCCAAGGAACGCCAGTTCGCCCACGTCGTAAAGGTGGCCAGGACGCAAATGCAGGATGCGGTGCTGCTTACTTTGGGAAGGGAATTCAGCGCGTACGCCGAGGCTATCTCGCGAGACCGCTGGCGAATCTACAAGTGCCAGGAGCGGCTCAGGGTGGTCAACCTCGGCGGCACGGCGGTGGGAACCGGCCTTGGCGCTCCAAGGCAGTTCATCTTTCGAGCCGTCGAGCACCTGCGGGATATCACGCACTCGGGACTGGCGCGGGCGGAAAATCTTGTGGAGGCAACCCAGAATGCCGACGCCTTTGTCGAGGTTCACGCCATCCTCAAAAGCCTGGCGACCAACCTGTTGAAGATGTGCGGCGACCTTCGGCTGCTTTCCAGCGGACCTTGTGCCGGCATTGGAGAGATCACGCTTCCCGCTCGGCAGGCGGGTTCATCGCTGATGCCCGGCAAAGTCAACCCGGTGATTCCCGAAGCGGTCAGCCAGGCTGCGATGATGACAATGGCCAACGATCAGGCAATTTCGCACGCCTGCTCGATGGGCTCTCTGGAACTCAACCCCTTCCTTCCCCTGGTTGCTGATTGTCTGCTTGGTTCGCTGGGCATGCTGTCGCGCGCTTGCGACGCTCTTCGCCGCCTGTGTGTTGAAGGAATCCAGGTGAACGAGGCTCGCTGCAAGTCGCTTGTGGAAAACGGCACGGCCATGGCGACATCGCTCGTCGAGCAGATCGGTTACGAGAAGGCGACAGCAGCGATCAAGCACGCCGGCCAAAACAACCTGAGCGTCAAGCAGGCGGTGGTGGAGCTTGGGTTCATGACGTCGGAGATGTTCGACGTCCTGACGCTGCCGGAAAACGTAATGAAACTTGGATCGACCCCCAATAGAGGCTGTGATAATGGATAAGACCCCCAAGGGTTTCAGGCTTCACATAGGCTTGTTCGGCAGACGGAACGTCGGCAAGTCGTCGCTGCTTAACGCAATGACGCGCCAGAACGTATCGATAGTTTCGGATGTCGCCGGCACGACCACGGACCCCGTCGAAAAACCAATGGAGATGCTGCCCATCGGGCCGGTGCTCTTCATCGACACCGCCGGCATAGACGACGTTGGCGCGCTTGGCGAAATGCGCGTGGCGCGCACCCGGCAGGTGTTTGACCGAACGGATGTCGGCGTGATTGTCGTGGAAGCCGGCTCATGGAGCGAATTCGAGGATAGAATCCTGGAAGAGCTTCGCGACAGGAAAATCCCGACCATTGTTGTATTCAACAAGGTGGATTTGTCAGAGCCCAAGCCGCAGGCAGTTGCGAAGGTTCAGGCTGCCAAGACGCCAATGGTGCGCACCGTCGCCAGCAGCGGCGAAGGCATGCTGGACCTGCGCGAGGCGCTCATCAAGGCGGCCCCGGAGGAATTCATAAACGCCCCGGCGATCATCGGCGACCTGATCTCGCCCGGAGAGCTTGTGGTGCTGGTTGTCCCAATCGATCTTGAGGCGCCCAAGGGCAGGTTGATACTGCCGCAGGTGCAGTCCATACGCGATATCCTTGATGCGGACGCCTACACGATGGTCGTCAAGGAGCGAGAGCTGGCCGACGCGCTGGACCGTCTCAAGACCCCGCCGGCGCTGGTCGTCACCGACAGCCAGGGATTCCTGAAGGTTGCCGGCGATACGCCCGCGGGGATACCGCTGACTTCGTTCTCCATTCTTTTCGCCAGGTTCAAGGGCGACCTCAGTGAATTTGTCCGCGGCGCTTTGGCCGTCGAGAAGCTCAAGAACGGCGATCGCGTGCTGGTCGCCGAGGCATGCTCGCATCATCCCATCGGCGACGACATCGGCAGGGTGAAGATCCCACGGTGGATGCAGCAGTACACGGGGTGCAAGCTGGACTTCACGCACGTTCAAGGGCATGACTTCCCCGAGGATCTCTCGACGTACAAGCTGGTGGTTCACTGCGGCGCCTGCATGTGGAATCGGCGCGAAATGCTCAGCCGGATGCTGCGTTGCAGAATCGCGGGCGTTCCGGTTGCGAACTACGGCATGACGATCGCCTACACTCTTGGCATCTTCGAGCGCGCGCTTGGCCCGTTCCCCAGCGCGTTGGAGACGTACCGCAGTCTCAAGGGCATGCAATAGTCGACCTCCTGCGGCGTTATACTAAATGGAAATGCAAACAGAGCGGCTAAGGGAAGATATCGCGGCCGCCCAGGCGGGCGTGGCCCAAGGCTTCGAGTCGCTGCTGGCGACGTTCGGCCCGCGTTTGTATGGGTTCTTCCTGAAGGCCACCGGGAATCATCACGACGCCGAAGACCTTCTGGGCGAGATATCCGTCAGGCTGGTTCGAAGCATCGCCAATTACGACGACCGTGGCAGGTTTGAGCCGTGGCTGTTCAGGATAGCCGCCAACATGGTGCGCGACTCGCGGCGGCACAACCGCTGCCGGCCGGGCGTGATAAGCCTCAGCGGCCAGGAAGAGGACGGCGAACCCTTCATGCCGCCCGCCCCGCCCCAGGGCGACAGGCTAGAGGCGCGCGAGGATGCGGAAAAACTCGCCGCCGCACTGAAATCGCTGGATGAAGATACGAGCCGGATGATCATGCTGCGGCATTACGGCCAGATGAGTTTCAAAGAGATAGCAGCACTGTTCGCAATGCCGCTGGGAACGGTGCTGGCGAGAGTTCACAGAGGCCTTGGAACCCTCAGAAGACTGATGGCGACATCCGATGAATCTTGACAGGCAACAGTACGAAAAAGTCGCACGATCGCTGGATGGCGAGAGTGTTGAGCTTCGCGCGGATGAGCAGGCCTGTGCCGCCGACGTTCGCCGGCTTGAGAACGAGCTGGACGCCCTGTTTGATTGCGCCGCGCCGGCGGCGTCCATGGCTTCTGCTCGGCGCCGGATGCTTGATGAACTGTCGGCGGCAACGCGAAGGCGACGCCGCTTCAAACTGGCGGCCCGCCTTGCGCCACTGGCCGCTGCCGCCATGATTGTGCTGGCGCTTGGCCTTTGGCGTTCAAGGCCGCCGGGCCAGCCCAGCAACACTCCCGAGTTGGCGGACATCGGCAACGCCGCCTACTTCGCCCTGGTGCATCAGACGAACGATGACGCCGCCTTGACGGTTCTGCAAAACGAAATGGAGATTTTTGCCGCGGAACTGGCCAATTCGTCGGTGTCCGCCGTTGACCTGCACATGGATTCCATACAGGATCAGATAGATTCTTTCTGGCTTGATGAACCCTATCGCAGCCTATAGTCGATACATCTTTAGAGGTGCAGCATGTTTAGAACGCTGATCGCGTTGATGATGACAACCGGAATAGCCCTTGCCGTTGAGCCGCCAGCCACCCAGCCGGCGACGGCCCCGGCGACGGAGCAGCCGCCTCGCCGAGGCGGCAGGCCCATGGTGACGCCCGAGCAGGAACAGGAACTTCTTGCGTGGCTCAAGGAGCGGCGGGCGGAGGATTTCGATCGGCTGACAAGGCTGCGCGATGAAAACCCCAATGTGTATCGCTGGGCAATGAATCGATCATGGAATCTCTATCAGCACTACAAGATGCTGCCGCCGGAGATTCAGCAGGCTCTCGATGCCCAGCAGAAGGCGCGCGTGCGTTCCTGGCGACTGAGCAGGGCGTACATTTCCGCACAGGATGAGGCACAACGGCAGGAGATCAAGACGCAACTGCTTGCTTCTCTTGGCGAAGAATTTGATCTTGAGCAGAAGCTTCGCGAGCAACGTCTGGAGCAGATGTCCGAGCAGCTTGAGCGGCTGAGGGCGGAAATGGCCGAACGAGCCGCGCAGCGTCAGGCGCTTGTCGAGGCAGACATGGAGCGGCTGCTGAAACTGGATCGCCCGCCGGGCGAGGTTCCTCCGCGCCAACGGGGCGACGGCCCGCCTCCGCCTGAACCGCCGCGAGAATAGAGTGATTCACATATTATCTATTGTGCGTTGGCTTACCCGCAGTTGTTGGACACGGCAAGTCCCGCCAGCCATCCGCTGCTGAAGGCCCATTGCAGATTGAAGCCGCCGCTGGGTCCGTCAAGATCGACGATCTCGCCGGCGAAATACAATCCCCTGACCAGCCGACTTTCGAGAGTTTTGGGATCGACCTGGGCCAGATCGACGCCGCCTCGTGTGACCATCGCCGACGGCCAGCCTTCCGTTCCTGTAACCGTCAGCGGCGCGCCGGAAAGCACGGCGGCGATTCGTTTGGCCTCAACCGCGCCAAGGTGCGCACATCTGGCGGCCCAGTCCGCGCCGGCCAGGTCGCAGACCGTCCGCCCCAGCCGGGCCGGAATGGCTTCGGACAACAGCCCGCCAAGCGTCTTCTTGCCGTGCGACCGCCGAGCTTCGTCTAACCTGGCCAGCCACGCGCGTTCATCGTCCAATGTCAGCTTCAGTCGCACTTCGACCTTTGCCGGTGCGTGTTTGGCGAGTAATTCGGATATGTCGCCTGAGATATCAAGCACAGCCGGGCCGCTGACGCCTTTGTGTGTGAACAGGATGGCGCCTCGCCGTCGAGATGCGCCCTTGGCGTTTATCGCTATCTCGGCGTCATTCAGGCTGACGCCGGCGCACGCGCCGGGCCAGGTTTCCCGTGTCACCAGGCCGACAAGCGCCGGCTTGGGCTCGATGATTCGATGTCCTGTTCCACGGGCAAGGCCATAGCCGCTTTCGCCGCCGCCCAGTTGCGGATATCCCCTGCCGCCGGTGGCGATCAGCAGCGCATCGGCGCGCAGCACGCCGTTCGATGTTTGCAGTGCCTCAACCCGGCCGTCGTGAACAACAACTTCCCTCGCCCTCGTCGCCAGCATAAGCCTGGCGTTGAGCCTGTCGCATTCGGTCAACAAAGCCGCAAGCACGTCCTTGCTTCGATTGGAGGCGGGGTACACATGCACGCCGTCAGGCGATTCAGTGGGCACGTTGAGGCCCTCAAGCATATTCCTGAGGCCCTGTGCGTCCATCGCGTCGAGGGCCGGGCGCATGAAACCGCCGCGCCTGCCGAACGCTCGCATGAACTCGTCGCGGGCAAGAAGGTTGGTCAGATTGCATCTGCCGCCGCCGCTGGCAAGCAGTTTCAGGGCGGGCTTGTCGAGTTGCTCGACAATCGTCACCGCCGCGCCGCCTCGGGCGGCGGCAATGGCCGCGGACAACCCAGCCGGCCCGGACCCAATAATCACCAAGTTCATGAACCTAATATGTTTGAGACGCCCCAATGATTCAACTCCAAACACAAGGAGCCGTAATGACGCCAGACGAAAGAGCAGAAGGCGACAGGCCGACAGCGCCGCCCAGACGGCGCCGCAGGCGCTGGCCGTGGGTGTTGCTGGCGGTGGCAGGCATCGTGATCGTACTGATTCTGCTGCTGCCGACGCTGCTTTCAACCGCCGCCGGGCCCTGGCTGATAGAAACAGTGGCCAATCGGAGAATTCGCGGCACGCTGGAAGTAGACAGCCTCGATGTTTCATGGGGCGGGCCGACAACTCTGCGCGACGTGCGCGCCTTCGATCCGACGGGTCGCGAGGTTCTTCACGTCCGGCAGGCGGTGTACAGCGCGGGCATGTGGGGGCTGATCACTTCGCCCCTGACCTTCGACACATTGACGGTTACCGACCCGCATGCTCAAGCCCACGTGGACGAAGACGGCGACGTTTCACTGGCCGAGGCTTTTGAGCTTGTCGAGCCTTCAGACGGCGAGCCGCCGCGCATCCGCGGGCAGGTGAGAATCCAGGGCGGCAATGTGCGGGTGGTTCACGTGCGCGCAATGGCCAGGCCGTACGAAATCAGGGAGCTTCAGGTCAACGCCGTCTTCGACACACTTAACGACATCAGCGGCGACTTGCGCGCCAAGGCGGCAGGGCAGGGAGAGCTAAGCGCAACCTTCGAAGCTCGCGGGTTGTTCCAGCAAGGCGACTTCGACCTGAGCAAGGTCAGCGGCCAGTTGGCGCTTCAGACACCGGAGGCGCTCGACGTGGCGCCGCTGGCAGATGCATTTGGCGGCGAGATGACGGGTCTTGCGAATCTTTCCGCCCGGGCGCGGATGAACAACGGCGTCGGAGACGGAAATGTCGAGATGACAGTTTCGGGGTTCTCCGCTCCCGCTCAAGGCGCCGCCGTTGAACCGATAGACGCGGGACTTGCCGGCGATTTCCGCGCGGATTCGCAACGAATCCAGGCGCAGATGACGGCGGATGCAGCCGGGCAGGTGAGGGCGAATCTGTCATGGGCGCCCGGTGACGAAGCCCCGGCGGTTACTGTTGATCGGTTGCTCTCGGCGGCGATGACCGGCAGGGACGTCGCCATGCCGCCCGCAGCCATCAACGCAAGTGGGCGGATAGACATTGCCCGCCTGTGGCGCGCCGTGCCCGGCTTGCTCGAACTCAGGGACGACGCCTCGCTCCAGAGCGGTGAGCTGGTCATAAAACAGCTCGACGTTGCCGGCGGCAGGAGCCCGTCGTTCAGTGGCGAAGTGAACGTGCAGAACGCCGTCCTGCGCCAGAATGGCCAGGCGAGCAGGTGGCAGGACATCACGCTGGTGTTCGACGGCAGGCTTTCGCCCGGCGTCGGGCTGGACCTTGGTCGGCTGCTGGCGCAGGCGCAGTGGGGGCGCATCGAGGCCAGCGGCACGCCGCGCGAGCTGGACGCGAATTATCGCATCAACCTTTCGGACCTGCACTCGCAGTTGGGTCAACTGCTTGATCTTGGCGGCACGGCCTTTTCCGGCGGCGTTGCCGGAACCGCGCAGTTGCGGCGGGCGACGGAAGATCAACTGGACTACGTGCTGAACGCCAACGTCAACGATTTCGTCTATGCCTCTGGCGACACCCGCGCCGAAATCGGCCAGGGCACGGTTGACCAGCAGGGCAGCATATTCTTCCAGGACAATCGGCTGCGACGGCTGGACGTGACCCGCACGACAATCAACCTGGACGAGGAGATTATCGTCAACGCCACGGGCCATTTGATCAGGCCCTCGGGCCAAATGCAGGGCGACATCGACGTTCAACGCGCGTCGATTGCCTACGCCGACGCGATTCTATCTGGCCTGGCAGGGTCGACCCGCTCGCAGCTTGCAGGCGGGTTGTCTGGAACGGCAAGCATCGCCCGGCCAGATTCGCAATCCGCGTTCACCAGCGAGGGCCAGATGACGGTTCGCGGCCTGGCCCATCAAGGCACGGTAATCGAGCCTGGCGACACGGTTGTGCAGTGGACCGGTCTTCGCTATAAGCCGTCGCCCGGCGCGCTGGCAGTCCGGCAGGCCACCGTCAACAGCGCGTCCACGCGCGCCATTGTCCAGTCCCTTGTTGTGGAACGCACGCCGGATCTGGATCTTGCCGGCACGGTGGAGGTTGTGTCCAATCTGGCGACTGTCGCCGCCTTGGCGCAGGCGCTTGGCGCAATGGAACTGCCGGAGATGTCCGGCGCGTTCAACTGGAACCACGCATTCGCAGCCGCCAACGGGCGAAATCGCATGCCCATTACGGGCAAAATGGTCGTGGAGAATTTCCGCCTGGGCGAGGGCGAGACTGCATTCACCGAGCCGCGGATATTGCTCGACTACTCCGCCCAGCTCGACCGGGGAGCCGATTCGCTTGTGCTGAATTCGTTGAATTTAACTTCCGACATATTATCGAGCCAGGCTTCCGGCTCGATCAACGAGTTGTCGGGGGCGATGGTGACGGACATCTCCGGTCAGTACCGCGCGAACTGGGACAGGCTGACTTCGGTGATCCGCCAGTTTTCGCCGGAAATCGGCCAGGACATCGCAATGACCGGCTACAGCGAGGGGCCGCTGCGCATCCAGGGCCCGGCCAACAGCGCGGCGCTGGACCCGCCGTTTCGCGGGCTCCAAGCGCGTACGTCCGTCAACTGGCGCAGCGGAACGCTGTTCGGCGTCGACCTTGGTCCCGCTGAGCTTGCTCCGTTGCTTGCCCAGGCCGTCGTGACCGTGCCGGTTACCGAGGTGGCGGCCTCGGGCGGAGTGCTTAGGCTTGGAGGCATGGTCGATCTTGCAGGCCCCTGGCCGCTGTACGTCCGGCCGGAACGTCTTGTGGTGCTGGAGCGAGTGCGGGTGACGCCACAGACCGCGCGAGCCATCCTTAGCAGGATCAACCCCTTGTTCTACGACATGGCGACCATCGACGGCACCGCTTCATTGTCCTTCAGCGAAATGTCGCTTCCGCTCAGCGACGAGATACAACAGCACGGCAGCGGCAGGGGCGTACTGGATCTTTCGCAACAGACCATCGAGCCTCGCGGCCCCGCGATGACCGGATTGCTGGGCCTGCTCGAACTGACCGGTCCGCAGACGCTGCTGCCTCATTCGGTTCTGTTCACCATCAACGACGGCAGGGTGTCGTTCAGGGAGTTTCAGATCGACATCGGCAGAGAGTCGGTTTTCTTTGACGGCTCGGTGGGGTTCGACGACACGGTTGACATGGGAGTCTCTCTGCCCGTGGGCGCATCTCTGCTGCGAACCCTTGGCGCACGCGGCCCGGTTGATGATTGGGCTACCGTGTTGGAGGGGGTGCGGGTTCGCGTACCCATCGTTGGCACAAGAAGCGATCCGCGCCTGGATACCGCCTCGGTGGATATAGGGCCGCTGGTCAATCGCGCGACGGAGCTTCTTATCAGGCGTCAGTTGCAGGAAAGGCTTACGCCCCAGGCAGGAACTCAACCACAAAGCCCGCCTTCACCCCAGCCCGCGCCGCCGCCAGGCCTCGATCAGCAACCGGCAACCCAGCCGCAAACGGCGCCGGCAACCAGGCCGGCCGAACGACAACGCGAGCCGCTGCGAATACCGATACCGTTACCCTTCTGACGCGCCGATCGCGCGGGATGCGAACACGGCCGCGCCGATCGCGCCGTTCTCGGTGCATGGGCGCGGCGTGAAGGTGCAGCCTGCAACCCGGGCCTTCATGTCGAGCCAGAAACGGCTCTTCGCGCCGCCGCCGGTGGAGATAACTTCCTGTGGCAGCGACCCGTCGCATATCAGCATCAACAGCCCGTGCATCGTGTCGGCGGTGGTCTGCATGATCCGCCTTACCTCCGGGCCGTGGGGTTCAGTCATTTTGGCGGCGAGTGAGATGAGCTCCTCGACGGACGCTTTCGGCGCGTGCAGCCGCTGATATTCTTCAAGCATCGACGCGCCGTGGCCGTCGAACGCCAGGCGGTAATACCGCCCGCCCGCCGCTGCGGCAGTGCAGCAGCCATAGATGGGGTTATAAGCGTCCATCTGACGAACGGCGGCCAGCACGGTTCCCGTAGACTCGGCCACGCCCGCTGCGCCTTCAAGCCCAGCGCCAACGGCGGCGGCGTAATGATCAAGCGCCCCGGCCACGAACCATGCGCCGTCCGCAATGCCCAATGCCGCGCCATTGACAACCGGCCCGACAATCGCGCCTGTCGCCATCGGGCTTGGAAGCATAGAGCCATCCATATTAATTGCAGAAAGCGCCTTGCCCCACCATTGCCGCCGCAAGACATCCCACATTCCAAGAAGCTCACAGGTGCTCTCGTCGCCGGCGCTGCTGCCCGTCAGCGACCACGCCAGATAATCGGTAATGGTCATGAACCGCCGGGCCTTGGCCCACAGGCCCGGTTCGTTCTGTTGAATCCACAGAAGCTTCGCTGCCGCCATTGCCG
>JAAYCO010000147.1 GCA_012729725.1 Planctomycetota bacterium | reverse complement strand
CGATTTCCTTTACCGTCCATCCGCTGATTGTCTGCCCGGCGGTGAGCAGATTGTTGTTGATCATCGCCATCGCGCCGTTGCTGCCGGTTAGCACCGACTGGAGCTTGAGCTTGGCCAGTGCCGCCATCGCCTCATCTCTCTGGGGCGAGTTCGCCTGCTCTTCGATAGACGGCGGGGGCGGCGGCGGGGGAAGCGCTCCTTCGGGCGGAATAAACACGAACGGGTTGCGGTCAAGCGGCGGGGCCAATGGCGGGCGGGCAGTCACCTGTTGAAACATGGCGTCTATGACTGCCGTCTGGCAATCCGGCTTTGATGCAGCCTTGGCCAATACGCTGAGCGTGCTTTCGACGTTCTTTTCAACCGCGGAAGGAGCGGCCGCCGCCGAGGCGGGGCCCCTGCGCATGCCCATGACGTAGAAAAGCAACATTGCCCCGCCAAGAGCCATAATCAATGGCAGATTGCCCGCCAGAAGACGATGCAGTTTCACGCCTTTGGAGCTCATGGCGGCATGGTCGCAGTCCTCTTGCGGGGTCTGGATGTTGTTGTCCAACGAATCTTCCATATCAACCTCGCCCGCCTTCAAAGAAGACGGTCATTACGATGGTGGCCCGCACGGTGCCCTCGTCGCCAAGTTCGTTCTTCTCCAGCGACATGGTGGCGATTCGCACCAGTCTGGATTGCTGCTCAATCGCCTGAAGGAACGAGCACAGGCCGGCGAAGTCGCCTTCCAACTGCACCACGATCGGCTGTTCTGAATAGGGGCCGCTGACCTCGCCGACCCGTTGCATGGTGCGGATGCTGCTGGTCGCCATATTGCACGATTCCGCCTGCTGCCACACCTCGTGCAGAACCTTGTCAATTTCCTTCTCGCCTGGCAGACGAGCCTGCAGCGCCTCTATGGTCTTGTTTAAGTCGTCGATCTGTATCCGGTATCTGCCGATCGCCGCCGTTGCGTGCTTGAGGTCGTTAAGCCGCTGCTGCTTGGCCTCGATGCGCGCGCTCAACTCACGCTCGGATTGATTCTGGGGCCGAAACACCATCTGCCACGCGCCCAGCGGAATCGCCAGAAGAAGCGCCAATATCACGATGCCTTGCAGTCCGATCTTTCTGATCATGCTCTTCCTCCCGCAACGGCGTCCGCAACACCGGCTTTGTTTACGCACGGGTCGTCCGTCGGAGGTCGAAGCTCAAGCCGAATCTGGAACTCTCGAATCTGGAGATCCCTGTATTCCTTCTGTTCGCTGTAGATCAGGTCAACCTGGCTCATCATCTGGTTTCTGGCCAGATTGGCGATGAACTTAGCCACTTCAACGTCCGCGCCGGCGAATCCGGTAATCCATATTTCGACTGTCCCTGGTCCGCCGGGGGCGTTCTTCTGTTCGGCAACCGTCTGAAACTTTGTCTTGGTCTTGGTTTTGGTCTTGCTATCAGGCTTGGCCTGAGGCTTTGAGCTTTCGCCGCGCCTGGTTTCAAGCCTGATCGTTCGGAGCGATGCTTCCATCGGGCACGCCTGGGAAATTGCCCGCAGCACCTCGCTTCGAGGCACGCGTTCAAGCAGGGTTGTTGCCTGTTTGGCCTGCTGCACCAGTTGGGCCTGTTGGCTCTGCAACTGCTGCATTTGCATGATGAGCTTGCCAGCCTCGTCGTAGGCGACGTCGAGCTGCTTCATAACCTGGCGGGTGCTGCTGGACGTTCGCCTGCTGACGGCGAACGCGCACATTATCGCCGACATCACGATCGCCAGCAGAATCAGGCTGATGCGCGTGATTCGCCGCCTCATGCGGAGGATGAGATAATCATCCGGAACTAAGTTGATTATGCTCATTGGTTCATCCTTACGCCGCCTGGGCTCCAATGCTCAGCCCGATGGACACGGACCAGTCGGGCTGGGGCTCACGCCGGTCAAGCCCCTGTTCGAGCCCCGCGCCCGCAACGCGACGAATTCGCATCAGCGGGTCGCCAATCTGCGCCCGCATGTTCAACCGCTGGGCGATCATCTGGCACAGCCGCTTGTCGTATGCCTCCTGACCGACGAATATGACTCGTTCCGCCCCTTGCGTGCGAAAGGCCGTTTCGCAATACCGAAGGCACTGGGTCACTTCGTCGGCAAGGGCTCTGACCGGGGAATCCAGGAATGAATCGAGCTGCGCGGTGACCACTTCCCGGGCGCTTCCGGCGGGCTCGGCGCCGCGGCGCAGGTTCCGTGCCTGTTCCACCGGAACGCTAAGGCCCTGGGCAAGCGCGTCGTCGAACTTCATCGAGCCGGTCGACAAGCAGCGCGCGAACGCCAGCTTGCAGCCGTGCGACACGATCACCTGCGTGGCGTCGGGACCGACGTCCAGGAAAAGTATCGTTCTGCCAAGGTCGTCCGTCCGCCGGAACAGGCGGGCGTAACACTCGAGAATCGCGCAAGGCACGATGTTGATGCCGACTACATCAAGCCTGGCGCGAGCGGCCATGTCGAGATAATCCTCAACCACTTTTCGACGCGCGGAAATTGCGATTACCTCCTGCCGCGTGTCGCCCTCAGCCAGCACGTCGCCCACAACAACGTGGCGAATGACGGCCTCTTCAACAGGATACGGCAGCTTTCCGGCAAGCTCGGCATTGACGGCCTGAGAGATGCTATCGGCCGGGAGCTTTGGAGTTTTGACGTGATGAATGAACGAGTCGCCGGAAGGTATGCAGAGAACGGCGCGCCTGCCGCGAAACGAGGCGCGTCGCATTATGCTGCGTATTGAACTGGCAATCGCGTCCATACCGGCCCGCTCGCCATGATGTACCGACGGAGGCAGCGCCTCCGAACCCGCCGAGAGCAGCTCCATCGACTCCTCGCCCTGCTTGAGCTGAGCCATGCGAAGCACATCGCCGGCAAGATCGACGCCTATCGGAAACGCCTTTCCTCGCGTGATCTTTATTCCCATCCTGTCACCACTCCAATGCATCCTGCTGCAAAAACGCCAAAACCACGACTTCGACCGCTTTGGATCGTGTCGTGCCGCTTATTCCGCGCCATCCGACGCCGGCGAATACGTCAACCGGTCGGATACGCCCGCGCGTATCAAGGTCGCGACGGTTGGGCCCGTCGTGATTCTCTTGGGAAACATAGGTTTCAGCGGACACGATGCCAAAGCTCATCAGATTTATCGGAGACCAAAGGCCACACCTTAATTACTGAAGTGACTCCGCCATTGACAAAAATCAAAATGTCCCAAATCGCCCCGAAATAGGAAATTCAGGTTTTAGCGCTTATGCTTAAGCGTGCCGTCGTTCGATATAACAAGGAAACCCGCCCGGGCGGCGCGCCGCCTTGGGACAGAATGGAGAAATGATGAGCAATATTTCACTGCTGGTCTGTGTGCTGTTGCCTGTTGGTCTTGTCGTCGCCGCCGCTTTCGGGCAACAAAATGAATCGCCTCAGACTCAGCCCTCAACAACCCCCGCCGAAAAGAACCCCCAGGTGGTCATGGAGACCTCCATGGGACAAATCGTTATCGAGCTTTATCCTGACAAGGCCCCGGTAACCGTCGAAAACTTCCTCAGGTATGTCGATGAAAAGCACTACGACGGCACTATCTTCCACCGCGTCATCAAACGCTTCATGATCCAGGGGGGCGGCTACACTCAGGACATGCGCGACAAAGAGACTCATGCCCCGATCAAGAATGAGGCCGCCAACGGTCTGAAGAACAAACGCGGAACCCTCGCCATGGCCCGCACCAGCGAGATCAACAGCGCGACCGACCAGTTCTTCATCAACACGCAGGACAACAGCTTCCTTGATCACGGCACGCGCGACTACGGCTACGCCGTGTTTGGCAAGGTTGTCGAAGGCATGGACGTTGTCGACAAGATCGAGTCCGTCCAGACCGGCGCCCAGGATCGGCCCACCAAGCCGGTGATAATCAAGAGCGTCACTAGGAAATAGACCCTGTCCGCCCGTTCAAGCGGGCTGCTTGGGAAGAATCAGTGAATTGGCGGGCGTATGACATCTCGCTGCCGCTGGACGCCCATCCGCAGTGGCCGGGCGACTGTGCGTATGTCCGCCAAGGTCGAATGTCGCTCTCTGCCAACGACACAGCCAACGTGAGCGACCTGCACATGAGCGCTCACAGCGGCACGCATGTTGAAGCCCCCGCGCACATGATCGCCGGCGGCGCCGCGATCGACAGCTATGGCATGGAGCGGTTCATCCTTCCATGCACCGTGGTGGATGTGGGCGATGTCGCATGCATCGAGGCCGCCAGCCTCGATCAAGTGCCCGCTGCCCCAGGCGAGGCGATTCTGTTCAAGACGCGCAACTCGACGCGGGGCCTGATTCGCCAGCGCGAGTTCCAAACCGACTTCACCTATATCGGGGCCTCCGCCGGCCAATGGTGCATCGATCACCGCGTGGGGCTTGTCGGGGTGGACTACCTCAGCGTCGATTCCTGCCAAGCCCCAGGCTGTCCCGTGCACGTGATGCTGCTTGCCGCGGACATCCTTATTCTGGAGGCTGTGGACCTCTCGGCGGTTTCGGCGGGGCGGTACACGTTGTCATGTCTGCCGTTGAAGCTCGTCGGCGGCGAGGCCTCGCCCGTACGCGCGGTGCTGACGCCGCCCGTTGGATGAATCAGCCTCGGCGCGTCATTTTGGCGAATTCCTGGCGGCAGTAGCGATCGGTCATTCCGGCAATATAGTCGCAGATGATCCGCTCCAGCGGCGTGTCCGTCGTGCGGCTGCGATATCTGGCGGGCAGCAGGTCGGGATCTGACTTGTACGCGTTGAACAGCTTGCGAATCATGGCCCTGCCTTGCCGGTCCTTCTTCCTCGCAGCCGGGCAGAGATACACGTTGTGCAGCAGGTAATCCTGCATCTCTCTCAAGGCCGCGGCCATCTGCTCGCTGAAGCACACCAGCCCAGCGGGGGCGTGAAGAACATCTTCCAACGAGCTGGCGCCCGACTTTCGCACGTTTTCGCCGGTCGTTGCGATCAGATCATCCGCCAGCAGCGAAAGCACCGCCTTGCAGGCGCGAAGCTGTTTGTGAATCGCCCGCGCGTCGGGAGCGAGTCGCTCCGCCGTTTCCATGGCTCGCCGCCACAGGTCCAGCCCGGCCAGTTGATCGGGCGTCAGCCATCCGGCGGCGAGCGAATCATCGAGATCGGCGGAGGTGTATGCTATTTCGTCGGCGCGATCCACCACCTGGCCTTCAAGCGGGGGCTGGAGGCTTCGGTCGAATTCGTCGCCGAGCGGATCGTCGAATCGGCTGCGATGCAGCGCGATGCACTGGCGAACGCGAAACGTAAGGTTCAGGCCGCGGAACGCTGGATACGGGTGTTCGAGATAATCCACCACGCGCAGCGACTGGCGGTTGTGCTCGAATCTGCCGTGCAGTTTCATCAGCTCGTCGAGTTGTCCTTCGCCTCCGTGCCCGAAAGGCGGATGGCCAAGATCGTGGGCCAGTGCAGCCGCTTCGACGAGATCCTCGTTCAAACGCAGCGCTCGTGCGATGGTCCTTCCGATCTGGGCAACCTCAAGCGTGTGCGTCAGCCGGGTGCGAAAATGATCGTGCTGGTGGGGGACGAAGACCTGCGTTTTGAAGTCCAGGCGCCGGAAGGCCGAGCAGTGGATGATGCGGTCGCGGTCTCTGTGAAAACAGCTTCGATACGGATGCTCGTCCTCCGGGTGGGTTCTTCCTCCGGACTGGTTTTCGTGGACGGCGCACTGGCAGAGCCACAACTGCTGGTATTCGGCATAGGTGGCTGGCGGGGGCGTTGTCACTGCTTACTCCGGCTTGGCCGGTGGGCGTGGCAGGCCCAGCCGGGCCGATGCTTCGACCATTGCGTCGTACATCGATTCCAGCGACTGGGGAATGACTCTCACCTGTCCGAACACGGCGATGAAGTTGGTGTCGCCGGCCCATCTTGGCACCACGTGCATATGCAGGTGGCCGGGCAGACCGGCGCCGGCGCATCTGCCCACGTTCATGCCGATGTTGAAGCCCTGGGCATGCACTACTTCCGCCAGCAGCCTCTGGAGATCGCGCACCATGCTCATCATCTCGGTCAGGGCGGCGGGGGCAAGGTCTTCCATGTCGCCGACGTGTTCATAGGGCGCAACCATGCAATGCCCTCCGGTGTATGGAAACCTGTTGAGCGCCGTCATGCACGTTTCGCCCCGCCAGAGCACGAGGTTCTTGCGGTCGTTCGAGGTGTCGTTGCGGTAGCAGCACAGGAAGCAATCGTCGTCTGGGCCGCCCAGTCCGTTGATGTACTCCGCGCGCCATGGCGCCCAGATATTCCTGCTTCGCTCGGGGCTGCTTGATTCGTCGTTCATGAGCGGAATATAGCAGGGCGGGCGAAGGAAGACAATAACGCCCGTTGCGG
>JAAYCO010000146.1 GCA_012729725.1 Planctomycetota bacterium | reverse complement strand
TGAACTTCCGAGCCCTTGCGGCTAATAAACTACATACTCGGCCCAGCCGGGACGGGCGATTAGCTCAGTTGGCTAGAGCGTGCGGATCACACCCGCAAGGTCACAGGTTCGAGCCCTGTATCGCCCATTCAGTTCGGGTAGTTGCGCAAATGCATTTCTTGGCCGGTGTTGCCGAAGTCGTGGACGGATGCTACTGAATCCAGGAATTGATAATGATTCTGACAATCTGGGTTCCACGTGATGATCCTGTGGGTGTTGTGTCGGTTCTATCGGCAGTTGCAGTCCTGGCGACGCTGGCGATGCTTGGAAGCACCAGGGCGCTCGCCGACCGACGCGCCACAATTGCCGCCGCATTCACGGTAGCGATGGTTCCCCTTTCAATTTTGGTCTTGATGCTTCCTGAATATCCTCGGTGTCGCGATCACTATGTTGACAGGCTAGAGGTAGCCATATCGCACTTCATTCTGCTTGCCGGAGCATTTGGGTGCGCCATGGCCTGCACCAGGCGCCCCAGCCGGTTGCTCAAGATAGTTGGACTGGTGGTCTTGCTGACCGCCGGGTCAATTCTGGTGGCTGAGGCAATGGGTATTCAACTCGTGTTTCGGATGCCCGAGCCCATTCCGACTCCCCTGCTTAGCACCGACCTGGTTGTACTCGTCAGCAGCCTCTCCGGCTGGAGCCTGCGAAATGTGCTTGCGCCGGGTTCGCAACCTGGTATTCGCCTGTCGGCATAGATTGTGTTGACCTGTCACGATTCACAAGACGCGGCTGCCCGCGATAATGAATCGCTGACGTATATTCCCTGCGCATTGCTTATCGGACCTCTGCCAATGGTGGCCTCGATACGCTGGCGGAGCTTCTTTCGTAATTCCTCGTCCGTCTCATAGACGATGTGGCTGTACTGTCTGGTGTCGAAATGCAGATTGGTGATATCCCTATGATGCACGGTCCATATCACCGGAAGGCCAAGCCCCATGGCAAAACCGGCCTCGAAATACACCCCGCCACGCTGATACGTGAAATCACAGACGACAAACCTGCTTTTCCTAATCTCCGCGATTATCATATCGCATATTTTGTTGTTATGGTGCTCCAAATCGATCCGCTTCGGTTTGTAACCAGCGTCGCTCACTCCCCGCTCTATCCCGTTAGTCCATGTGGAGTCTGTACTGCTATCGAAATGCATCGCAACGAAGGCTTGTTGGGAGTCTATACCAACTCGGGACAGCTCATGAATGCGTTCCCACCCCTTGGGTGCTATGGTGAAGCCGCAATATTCATCTGGATCACCAAACATGAACTTGATCAGGCCTAAATCGGCCATGTAACGCAATTGCGTACCCAAAAGATTAGCGGGGCAAAACAGTGGATAAGCTAGTTCCTCTGCGCTTTTTTCGATGCTGGCCATGGGATGATTGACCATTTCCTTGAGGTTCAGCAGAGCGCGATTAAACAGATCGACCGGGTTTGGAAAGTCCTTTAGCAGGTCATCTACTCTCCAGGAACCGCAGAGGTGGCTATCAATGCTGGTTTCCGTTGACTTCCATCGCTCGCAGAACAAACCATATGGCCCGCTCAAGCCGCGTAGTTTACGTTCATGCAGTAAACAGGCCAACTTGAAGCCCTTTTGCGGTGACTCCTCCAGATCCTTGTGGGAGGCCCGATCCACCACATATGATCCGCATCTAGCGCAGTTAAATTGCGGGTAGTTGTGAAATCTTACATCGATTTGCTTCGTGCAGTCATCCTTCCCGCACAGAAGGCACTTCGCTTTTTCCATTCTCGACTCTCCTTAGTCTGTAGCCGATTTGCCGAGCCTGTTGCCTTCTAGTACGACACATGGGGCTCATGGCGAACCGCCTCGTGCAGGCATAGTCGCACAAAGCGCGCCCACTCGCAAGAGAACGCAGGAGCCCACTGACAGAGGCCGGGGCGGTGCGGTTTGCGCTTGATATTTGTATCCCGTGCGGTATACTTGTATGAATGGCAAGCGAGATGAGGTTCTCGGAGGTCAAGAAGATGCTGGAAGCCAAAGGCTACCGGCTGGACCGAATCCGGGGGTCGCATCATGTGTTTGTGAAACCGGGATGCCAGAACGAAATTGTCCCGGTGCATAATGGGAAAGTGAAACCACACTATGTGCGGCAAATCGAGAAAATCTGACGCCAAGGCCCCTGCCCGCCCGTTTGATAAGGATGTGCTCGCCAAGGCGCGACAGGCGGCGGAACGTTACCAGATCGTGCTGAAGTACGAAGACGACGAATGGTACGGCCACGGGCTGGAATTGCCGGGCGCCCGGGGGGACGGCAAGACGCCAGCCGCAGCCGTCGCGGATACCCGCGAGGCGCTGGTCACAATGGTCGCCTACATGCTGGAGGAAGGCCAGACCATCCCAGCCCCGGCAAGCGAGGGAAACCGCTCGGTGCAGATCAACATCCGAGTGACGCCGGAAGAGAAAACAGTCCTCGAATCTCGCTCGCGGGCGAAAGGCTTTCGAGGACTGTCGGATTTCATCCGAGCATCCATGCTTGAGAAGGCATAACCTTCCCGTTCGTGGCTATTGTCAGATCATCTTCAGGCTGCGAAGCACCTTCGCAAGACAGTCTCGATACTTGACGTACGGATGCTGCGTGTTGAGTCTGTAGAACCGCTGTCTTCCGTTTCTCAAAACCGATACCAGGTTGTGCATCCTGAG
>JAAYCO010000145.1 GCA_012729725.1 Planctomycetota bacterium | reverse complement strand
GCTTTACTTCACAAATTGGCGGCGAAGTGCAGGATTTCGAAGGCGTGCCCGCCAGCTACATGGATACTCGCGAATCCAAGCGCATGGACCGCTTTGCGCAGCTGGCGGTGACTGCCGCCATCGATGCGGTTCGGGATTCGGGCATTGACTTCGCTTCCGAAGATGTGGAACGATGCGGCGTGATTGTCGGAAGCGGAATCGGCGGGCTCAAGGAACTTGAAGACCAGCACAACAGGATGATCGAGAAGGGACCGTCGCGGCTGAGCCCGTTTACGGTCCCTAAACTCATGGCCAACGCGGCCAGCGGAAGCATTTCAATTATCTGGGGCCTGATGGGAGTCAATACCGCGGTGGTCACCGCTTGCGCGTCGGCGTCTAACGCCATCGGCGAGGCAATGCGGGTGGTCGAGCGCGGCGACGCCGACATTATGATCACCGGCGGCAGCGAGGCTGCCCTCACGCCCATGGGCCTGGCCAGTTTCTGCGCCCTCAAGGGCCTCTCCACGAGAAATGACGACCCGCAACGAGCCAGCAGGCCCTTCGACAAAGACCGTGACGGATTCCTGCTTGCCGAAGGCGCCGGCATCGTCGTCATCGAGGAGCTCGAACACGCCCGGAAACGCGGCGCACGCATCTATTCCGAGCTTGTCGGATACGGCGCAAGCGGCGATGGCTACCACATAACAGCACCCGATCCCGAAGGCAAAGGCGCCAAGCTCGCCATGAAACGCTGCCTGGGCGACGCGGGGCTCAACACCACCGACATACAGTACATCAACACGCACGGCACAAGCACCGAACTTGGCGACCTGGCTGAGACAGGCGCGATCAAGCAGGTCTTTGGCGATTGGGCAAAGGGCGGCCTGATGGTGTCTTCCACCAAGAGCGCTCACGGCCACCTGCTGGGCGCATCGGGCGGCGTCGAACTCATCGCCTGCACCAAGGGCAT
Source organism: Planctomycetota bacterium (assembly GCA_012729725.1). Taxonomy (GTDB): domain Bacteria; phylum Planctomycetota; class Phycisphaerae; order SM23-33; family SM23-33; genus JAAYCO01. Next base: position 4,143 of record JAAYCO010000145.1, on the reverse strand, counting down.
CTTGCACGGCGTGCTGCCTCCGACGCTCAACCTAGACAATCCGGACGAAGGCTGCGACCTGGACTACATTCCACACCAGCCAAGGGAAGTCAAGATCGACATCGCGATGAGCAACAGCTTTGGCTTCGGCGGCCACAACGCCTGCCTCATCGTCCGAAGGTTCGTCGGCTAACGCTGTTCGTTCACCAGTGTCTGGGCGGCCTTAAGCGCCGCCTGCCTGTCGGGCAATTGCTCGTTCAGTTGAAGATCGAAGACCTGCTTGAGGATTGCGCCCATTTCGGGGCCTTGGGCCATGCCCATCTTCTTGATGTCGTCCCCGCTGACGAACGGACGGGGCATTATCTTGGCGGGGTCTATCGAACGAATCCGCCGAACCACCGCCTTGGATACGGCGTTTGAGCCGTTGGCTCGCTGCTCTTCATAAGCCCACAATCGCCTCAGCCGGTTGAAATCGCCGTGCGCCAGGAGCTTTTTGAATTCCGCGAGGCTCATCTCGGGCGCCTTGGCCCAAAGATGCAGATGTTTCGATTGCCATAGAACCGAGTTCTTAATCTCGTTCGAGCCGCCCCACCGCCGGGTTATCTCGGCTATGTCCCGCGGCCCGACCTCGGCAAGCACGGCGCCGAGCGCGCTGTGCAGATCCTTCTTGGCCGCCACTGCCGCAAGGCGATCCACCGCCCGATCCCAAAGTTCCGGCTGGGCGAAAAGCTCGGGCAGCACGTGCCTTGCAAGACCCATCTCGTTCATAAGCCTTAAGGCTTGTGGCGCATCGGGCCTGGCAAGCATTTTCCGCAGCTCGTCGAAGATTCTTTCCCCGCTTATGCCGGTTATCTTCGGCGCGTGCGCTGCGATTGCCCGCGCCGTTGGGTCGTCAAGCTCAAACCCAAGGCGAACGGCGAACCTGACCGCGCGAATCATCCGAAGGTAATCTTCGCCAAATCGCCGGTCGGGCTCGCCAATCGTGCGGATCAGACGCCGGTTGAGGTCTTCGCGCCCGCCGACGTAGTCTATTACCTCGTCCTTCAGCGGGTCGTAGAACATGCCGTTGATGGTGAAGTCGCGGCGCATCGCATCTTCTTGCGCATTGGTGAATCGCACGCCCTCGGGCCTTCTGCCGTCGGCGTAATCGAGATCGCTTCGGAAGGTTGTAACTTCTATCATCCTTCCCTTGAGAATCACCATCGCCACGCCGAACTTCGCCCCTATCATCAGCACGCGGCGAAACAGGCGAGATATGTCGTCGGGCGTTGCGCTGGTGGCGACATCGTAATCGACGCTCGGCGCGCCAAGCAGCATGTCGCGAACGCAGCCGCCGGCGAAAAGCGCCTCATAACCTGCGTCGCGCAGCTTGCTGACAACTTCAACCGCCGTTTGCCTGTTTGCGGGCCTGGCCATGGGTCCAGTATATATTGTGCCAAGGCAACGTGCATAGAGCCGCCCGGGCGGCTTTTGCAAAACCCTTGCCGGGCCATGCGTGTACAATAGCTGCAATGACCGCGACCAAAGAAAAGGTGCTGCTTGCAATGAGCGGCGGAGTTGATTCATCCGTCGCAGCCGCCCTGCTGCTTGAACAGGGCTACGACGTTACCGGCGTGTTTCTGTGCATTGGCAACGATTCGGATACCCAAAGCGGCGGATGCTGCTCGCCCCAGGATGCATCCGACGCCAACCGCGTCGCCCATGCGCTGGGCATTCCCCTGCACACGTTGAATGTCGCCGAGCATTTTTTGCCGATCATCGACTACTTCGCCGCGGAGTATCTTGCCGGCAGAACGCCAAATCCATGCGTCCTGTGCAATTCATCGGTGAAGTTCGGCAAACTGTTTCACCATGCCGATGTAATCGGCGCGCGATACGTCGCAACCGGGCACTACGCGAGGGTGATTCACACTGCCGGAGGCGGCGCGATCCTGCGCGGCAAGGCGGTGAAGAAGGATCAGTCTTACGCGCTTTTCGGCGTTCCTCGCGAGCGTCTGCCCCGCATGCTGCTGCCCATAGGCGAGGTGGAAGACAAGACGCTCGTCCGCGGCATGGCCATGGAACTGGGCCTCAACGTCCACGACAAGCCCGACAGCCAGGAGATTTGCTTCGTGCCCGACGACGATTACCCAACTCTGCTGGCCACAAGGGCGCCCGATGCGCTTCGAGCCGGCGACATAGTCGATTCGTCTGGCAAGGTGCTTGGCAGGCACGAGGGATACGCCCGCTACACCGTTGGTCAGCGACGCGGCCTGCGGGTGGCGGCGGGCGAACCAATGTACGTAACGAAGATCGACCCCGCCACCGCAACCGTAACCATTGGACCAAGGCCGGAGGTTCTTCGCTCGGGCCTGACGGCGTCCAGGGTAGTCTGGCAGCAGGATGTTGAGCCTTCCTTTGACGCGACAGTACAGATACGTTACAACCATGGCGGCGCCCCGGGCCGGGTTGTCCTGAACACGAACCAGAGCTTCCATGTGCAATTCGACGAGCCCCAGGCGGCCATTACTCCCGGGCAGGCGGCGGTTGTCTACGACGGCGATCGCCTGCTTGGCGGCGGCTGGATTGATTAGAGGAGAACGCCATCAGCAATCTGACAAACAAAGAAGCCACTTGCCCCCGCTGCAATATGCCCATTGACGCCCAGGCGGCCTACTGCGACCACTGCGGAAACAAGCTCGGCCCTCGCCGCCGCGTGCCATGGTATCACCTTCACAGGCGCGTTTATGACTGGACGCTCGCATGGGCCTATCGACCCAGCGCCCAGATCGCCCTGTTCATCCTGAGCTTCGCCGAGAGCAGCTTCTTTCCCGTGCCGCCCGACGTGCTGCTGATGCCGCTTGTGCTGGGCAACAGGCGAAAGTGGCTAAGGCTGGCCTCCATCTGCACTGCCGCCAGCGTGCTTGGAGCAATCGCCGGGTTCCTAATCGGCGCGCTGCTGTGGCAACAGGTGGGCGGATTCTTCCATGATCACATTCCCGGCTTCGCTCGCGACACGATTACGCTTGTGGACGGCAGCGAGGTCCACGGCCTGATCGATCGCGATAGCCTCAGCGACGGGCAAGCCACGTACCCGCTGACCATTGATGGAAAGGCGCAATCGTTCGAACAATCGCAGGTTTCCAGGGTTGACATCCAGCCATTCACGAAGGTTGGTTCGCTGTACGAGAAATACAATTTCTGGATTGTGTTCACCGCCGGGTTCACGCCGATTCCGTTCAAGGTCATTACCATCACCGCGGGCGTGTTTGGCACGGGGGCGTCGGTGTCCAACCCGTGGTCGTTCTTCGCGGTGTTCCTTGTCGCCGCGATAATCAGCCGGGGCGGCAGGTTCTTCCTTGTGGCTGGACTGATGAGGGTGTTCGGACCTAAAATAACCCCGTTCATCGACAAGTATTTCAACCTTCTTGCGCTGCTTTTCACCGCCCTGCTTATCGGCGGTTTCGTAGCTATAAAGTATGTGTTCTAGAGAATCCGCCATGGAGCTGAAACCCGAAGAGCGCCGGATGCTGCTATCCCTGGCTCGCTCGGCCGTTGAGGCGTGCGTTCGGGGCCAGGCGCTTCCATGTCCCCCTTGCGAGGGCGTGCTGGCCCAGTCGCGGGGCTGTTTCGTGACGCTTACCAACTCGGGCATGCTTCGAGGCTGCATCGGCACATTCGGGCCGGACGGCCCGCTGGGGCAAACGCTCGTTGAAATGGCCCAGGCGGCGACGCGAGATCCGCGATTCCTTCGCCAGCCGATAACCCCCGCGGAGCTTCCGTCGCTGACGGTCGGCGTGTCGATTCTATCCCCGCTTGTAAGGACGACCGAGCCCGAGAAGCTCATCGTCGGCACGCACGGAATTTACGTCATTCACCGGCATCAGGCCGGCTGCTTTCTGCCTGAAGTCGCAACCGAAATGGGATGGTCCGCGCGGGAATTCCTCGACCACTGCTGCATGTCCAAGGCCGGCCTCGCCCGCGACGCATGGCGCAGCCCCGAGGCGCAGGTTTACCTGTTCACGTCGGACAAGTTTGAAGGCTGATGCTTGTCGCGCCCGTAAAGCGTGAACACCAGCTTCTTCTTGCCGGGTGTGGGGCGGGCGATGACGGGCTTGTAGCCCAGACTTTCCATCAACTTCAGCGAGTCCTGGTAGCCGATGATCCATGGCGCGTGTGAAGGAT
>JAAYCO010000144.1 GCA_012729725.1 Planctomycetota bacterium | reverse complement strand
TAGGCGCGAATCACTTCGCGACGGAGCTGCTGGTTGTGAGCGTCGCTGAGGGTCGGGTCGTTGCGGACTATCTCGAATGCGTCGCGACGGGCCATGCGAAGAAGTTCGAAATCTTCAACAAGATCGGCCACCTTGAGTTCGCTCAGGCCGTGCTGGCGAGTGCCGAATAATTCGCCGGGGCCGCGGATGCGAAGATCCTCTTCGGCGATGGCGAAACCGTCGTTGCATTTCTCAAGCACGCCCAGGCGGCGTCTTGCCTCCTCGCCGCCGCCCGCGGCAACAAGAATGCAGGTGGCGTTGCTCTCGCCCCGTCCGACCCTTCCACGCAACTGGTGAAGCTGGGCCAGGCCGAACCGCTCGGCGTGATTGATCACGATGATGTTCGCAGCAGGGACGTCAAGCCCCACCTCGACGACGATCGAGGCCGCCAGAACCCGTATGCGTCCTGCCGCGAAATCCCGCATTATCGAGTCCTTCTGGGCGGGCGGCATCTGGCCGTGAATCAGCCCGACGCCCAGGCCCTTAAGCTCCCCGCGAGATAATTCCTCGTAAGCCTCGGTCGCGTTGGCGAGCTCCAGTTCCGGCGAAGGATTCACCAGTGGATATATAAAGTAAGCCTGCTCGCCGGCCGCGAGCCTTCGGCGAATGTCGCCCATGGCGGCCCTAAGCCCTGCCGGCTCGACAACCTTCGTAACCGTCCTGCCCCTGCCCGGCGGCGGGGCGGTTATGGTGCACGTCTCAAGATCGCCAAAAACAGTCATCGCCAGCGTGCGGGGAATCGGCGTCGCCGTCATCACCAGATAGTGCGGGGCGTACCCCTTGCCGCGTATGCCCGTTCGCTGAAGCACGCCGAATTTGTGCTGCTCGTCGATCACCACCAGCGCCAGGCCGGCGAACCGCACGTCGTCGCCCAGCAGGGCGTGAGTTCCAACAACAATCTGAACCTCACCCGTCGCAAGTGCAGCGAGCAGCTCCTGGCGTTTCTTCGCCGGCGTCTGTCCCGAAAGCAGCGCGACCTTCACCCTGCTTCCGGCAAGGTACTGCTCGATCTTGCGAAAATGCTGCGACGCCAGTATCTCGGTCGGCGCCATGATCGCAGCCTGCTTTCTGTTGGCGACGGCAAGCAGGGCGGCGTACAGGGCCACGACGGTCTTGCCCGATCCAACATCTCCCTGCAACAGGCGGTTCATGGGCATGGGGGACGCGAGGTCGCGCACTATCTCGGCCAGCGCCTGGTCCTGCGCGGGCGTCAGCGTAAACGGAAACCGCGCCCGGATTCGCTGGTCGATCTGCTGCGTGCAGGGCAGCGCGTAGGCGGGGCGAACCTCGCGCCTGGCCCGCAGAATCGCTATGCCAAGCTGCATCAGGAGGCATTCGTCGTAAGCCAGGCGCCGGCGTGCCAGGCGCCACTGATCCTTATCTTCCGGCCGGTGCATGGCTGCAATGGCGGCAGGGCGCGGCATAAGCTCCCGACGCCGGAGATACTCGCGATCGAACCACGGCGTTATGAGCGACGGCACGAGTGGCAGCGCCTTGTGAACAAGCTGGGCTATCACGCCGCTGCTGAGTTTGCCGCCGGCGGGATAGACCGGCAGCATCTCGTCATGCTGAAGATGTGCGGTAGATTCATCCCACAGAATCTGGAGGCGCGGGTTGACGAACTCGGGGCATTCGCGGTATCGGCTGACCTTGCCGCTGACCGCCAGGGTAACGCCCTTTTTGATTTTGTCGCGCAGGTAGCCGCCGAAGAACCACCTTGCGTTTATCATGGCGGTTCCGTCGGTGAGCGTGCAGCGGAAGAACGGTTTGGGGCCGAAGACGCGATCCTCGGTTTCGACAACTTCGCCGGCGGCAGTCGCCGAAGCCTCGGTTCCGTTGATCGTGACAATCGGCTGGGCCTGCCGGCGAAGGTCGAAGCGGCGGGGGAAGTACGTCAGCAGGTCGTATACGGTGGTGACGCCAAGCTGAGCCAGTTGCTCTGCGCGCAGCGGCCCGACGCCCTTGACGAATCTCACCGGCGTGTCGAGTTCAATGCCGTCGCTCACTGGCGCCTGGGCCCCGGACGCATGAAGCGTCCTCAATTGGCCGGGAGGAGAATCTCCTGGCCGATCGCAAGCTTGCGCGGGTCAAGCGTGGGATTCATGGCCTGGATGTCCTTTGCCCTTGCCGGGTTGTTATACAGTTTTCTGGCGATGCCCATAAAGGTGTCGCCCTTCTGAATTACGTACGTCCGCTGAGCCGGTTGGGTTGGCTGGGCAAGTACGGGGACGGGCCTTGGATCGATCAGCGGCTGAGGGTCCGGCGCGACCTTCTCGCTGGCGGCGAGTGCGTCGTCGCCGATCAGGGTGTTCACATCTCGCACCTCGGTCGGCTCCGGAGGATTGACGGCCTGGACGGGCTCCTGGGGCTTGTTGCATCCGGCGAGGACGGCAAGAATCACCGCGGACATGGTTGGCAAGAATCGCATGGAAATCCCTTTCCTTAGATCCCGAATGAAGCATCGATCAACTGGCGCGCATCATACCACCAAAACCTGAAGTGTCAAGCATTGCATCTTTGTCCCCCACGGGGCACAATAGCGATTTGCGCGGGTGGCGCGAAGACAAAAAACCGTTATCGGAGCTTTGAGATGTACAAACTGAGATCTCGGCAGGTTCACCTGGACTTTCACACTTCGGGCGCTATCGAAGGGATCGGCGCCAACTTCGACCGCAGGCAATGGCAGCAGGCGTTGAAGGCGGGGCACGTTGATTCCATCACGTGCTTCTCGAAGTGCCATCATGGCTGGTCTTATCATCCCACAAAGGTTGGCAAGGCGCATCCGCACCTGGCGTGCAACCTGCTTGGCGAGCAGTTCGCGGCGGCGAAGGAAATAGACGTGAACGTGCCGGTGTATCTCTCGGCAGGGCTGGACAACGTGGCCTCCGAAGAGCATCCCGAATGGCGCGCGATGGGCGTCGACGGCAGGTACATCGGCGTGGCGACAATCACCGATTCGGGCTTCCACCGGATGTGCTTCGGCTCGCCCTATCTCGATTATCTATGCGCGCAGATCCGCGAGGCGGTGGAGATGTTTCCCACCTGCGACGGGATTTTCCTCGATATCGTTTCGCAGCACGAGTGCTGCTGCAAGTGGTGCCTGGACTGGATGCACCGGCACGGGCTTAACCCCGGCCAGCAGGAGCACCGCCAGCAGTGCGCCGACGCCGCCCTGGAGAAGTACTACAAGGCCACCAACGCCGCGGCAAGATCGCTGCGGGCCGACATGCCCGTGTTCCACAACAGCGGGCACATTCAGCGGGGCAGGCGCGACATCATCGCCTACAACAGCCACCTTGAACTGGAATCGCTTCCCACCGGCGGATGGGGTTACGATCATTTCCCCGTCTCGGCCAGGTATTGCCAGAACCTTCCGTACGACTTCCTTGGCATGACGGGCAAGTTCCACACGACTTGGGGCGAGTTCGGCGGGTACAAGCATCCCAACGCGCTTAAATATGAATGCGCGGCAATGGTCGCAAACGGGGCCAAGTGCAGCGTCGGCGATCAGCTGCATCCCTCCGGCGCGATGGACGCCACGACATACGCGATAATCGGGGCGGCATACGCCGAGGTCGAGGCCAAGGAACCATGGTGCCGCGAAGTGCAAAGCGTCGCCGACATCGGACTGCTGTCCAGCGCCTCGCTCAAGCCGGGGCACGGCAGGGACGACTCCGCCGACGTCGGCGCGGGGCGCATCCTGCTCGAAGCGCAACTGCTCTTCGACGTGCTGGACGCCGAGATGGACTTCGGCAAGTATCGCATGCTCATCGTGCCCGACGACGTGGCGATCGACCCGGCCCTTCGCGGAAAGATCGACGCGTACCTCGCCGCCGGCGGCAAACTTATGCTTACCGGGTCGAGCGGCGTAAACCCGGCGGGCAACGGCTTATTGTTTGACGTCGGCGCCTCGTATCACGGCGTCAGCGAATTCCAGCCCGATTTCATCCTGCCCGTCAGCGAGCTTCGCCCGTCGTTCCTCGCCGGCGAAAACCCGTTCGTCATGTATCTGCCTTCGCAGAGAATCAAGGCGACGGACGGCAGGTCGCTGGGCGCGGTGCACGATCCGTACTTCAACAGAACGTACAGGCACTTCTGCAGCCACCAGCACGCGCCGGCCCGGCCGGAGGCTTCAGGCTTCGATTGCGGCGTCATCAAGGGCAACATAATGCACCTGGCCCACCCGGTGTTCTCGATTTACCGGGGATACGGCGCCGTGATCTATCGCGAGTACATCGTCGCGGCAATCAAGATGCTGCTTGGCAGGCCGACGGTTACAACCAACATGCCGTCGAGCGGAAGAGTCGTCCTGACCGATCAGAAGCAAAATGGCAGAATGGTGCTGCACCTGCTGCACGCCCACACGATGCGGCGGGGCGGCCCGCTTGAGCAACTCTCCGGCGGATCCATCAGCATGAAGCCAAAGGGCTTCGAGATCATCGAAGACCTGCTGCCGCTGCACGATGTCCGCGTGAGCGTTGCGCCGGGCAGGAAAATCACCAAGGCCACGCTCGAGCCGCAGGGCAAAGCCATCGAGTTCACGGCCGAGGGCGACGTGGTGAACCTGAAGCTGCCCGAACTGATCTGCCACCAGATGGTGGCGCTGCACTATCAGAAGTAAGTTGCTCTATCTAAATGAAAATGCGCGCCGTGCTGATCGCTCAGTGCGGCGCGCATTCGTTTGTCATCTCTTGCGATTACCTGGCGAAATCCTGCAGCTTTTTGGCAAGCTTGCCGACCGCATCGCCGCCAAGCACGAATATGCCTTCGGCGTCGCCGCCGGTGGCGTAGCGGTTGCCCGTTGATTCGCTGCCCCGGCCGGAGATTGTCAGCTTCAACGGCTCGCCCTGCGACCGGCGAAGCTCGATGCCAAGCCACGGCTCGTCGAAGCCGAGCTTCTTGGCGTCCTCGCTGCGGTTCTCGTAGGTCATGAACCTTTCAAGCTCGATCTTGGCGAGGTCGCGTATGTAATCGTTAACCTTGTCAGAGTCGATCTTCTGGTCGAGGTTCCGCACGTTGACCCATCCGGCGCTTTCGCGTCGCAGTTCGAAGCGGTCTTCGCCGGCCTCGACCACAATGCCGACTATGTCGGATTCGCCGAAGTCCCACACGCGGCGGCTGTGGAATTCGCCGCCAAGCGCGTCGTAGATGCCCTCGCTGATTTCCGCGACGGCGATCGGCGAGGCGGACGGGACCCACGCGTAGGTCTTGCCCGAAACCTTCGCCATCGCGACTTCGCCAAGCAGCCGCGGCGCGGGCCTTGTTGCAGGCTGGGTCTCGGCGGGGGCGCTGGCGGTGGCGGGCGACGTTTCGGGCGTTGCGGGTTCGTCCACGCCCCATATCTGCACGGTCAACGCGTGCGTTGCGTCCTTGTAGCGGGCGGGCACATCCGTGCCCAGGGCAGTCACGCGGTCGGGCTTGAGCTGCCGAAGAGAGCTTATGGCCTTCGCCACCGCCTGGCCATGAGCGGCGGCCTGTGCGGGCTTGGTGAGAACCCACTGAACGTCCCGAAGGCTCATGTCGAACTCGCCGTCGCGCCGGTTGACGACAAGCCTCTCAACGCTTGTCGAATCGCCTAGGTTCAGCAGGTCGGCGCTCCAGTACGTGGCCGCTGCCGCCCACAGGGTGGTCGCGTCGGCGGATTTGACCAGCGCGACCGAATCCTCTTTCGAGGTCTTCACATATGTCAGCCCATCGGATGTTGAAGCGCCGATCAGCACGTCAAGCGGCTCGTCGCCCTCGCCGAAGAACACCCGCAGCGAACACATGGGCTTGTCCATGCCGGCGATGGCGGGCGTGGCGTCGAGCCAGCGCTGCGCCTTGAGGTTCTTCACCGCATCGAGCAGCGCGTTGACGGCAGCGGTGTTTGCAGGCCCGGAGTAGGGCTTTTCCATCCGCCACTGGCCGTCCTGGCGACGCAGAACGGCGGGGCCCTCGTTGAGTGACAACTCGAGGGCCGAGACCGTTGGGGCTTCCACGCGGACCACTTGCGGATCTCGCACCTCGCCCAGGGCCTTGATCAGATCGGCGGGCAGCGACGCCTTCAGGCAAAAGACCGCCTGCTGATTCCCGGCGCGGGCGAAGACCTTGTCGCCCGACTGTTCGCCGAAGGCGATCCACAATCGCTTCGACTCAGGTGCAGGGGCGCTTGCGGGTTGCGTGTCCGCTTGCGTTGTCGGCTCGCTGGCGGATCTGGCCGGGGCGTCGTCCACCCACACTTCAACAAGCAGGCGGGTGCGTTCGTCGTCGAGTCCGTAACCGGCAAGGTCCCCGGGGTTTTCGATAAAATCTTCGCCTTCGACGTTTCTCAGGTTCGCCAGCAGGTTATCGACGGCCTGCTTGCTCGCCCGTGCGGCGGCTGGCGTGTGCATCATCCAGTCGCCGTCGGAAAGGGCGATGTCGTAAACGCCGCGAATTCCGCTGCCCGACGCGCGAATTCGCCGCGCATCGGCGGCGGCGACGCTGATGATCTGCTTGTCACGGTAATCGTCGGCCTTCCAGGCCAGTTCCCGCGGCAGGTCCCCGATCGCCAGATAGACGCGATCGTCGCCGTCGGGCCGGACGTACGTGTGCTGCCGCTGCGGCAGGCGGGGCTTGCCGACGTAAAGCGTCCTGGCCGGGCCGGTTTCGAACGTCAGATCGACCCTGCAGGACGGCTTGTCCAGGCCCGAGAGCGAATCGTCAAGCCGGTCGGGATCATCGCTGGTCCACGCCTTCTCATATTGCAGCCCTGCCAGCGAGTGCGCCAGCGCTGCCGCCTTTTGCTCATCCGCCTGTGCATCCAGCGGCGATGTCATTCGCCAATGCCCGTCGCGTTTTTCGAGGGCCAGCGTGCCGGCTGCGTCGGTTATGGTTATTGACGTTAGCGAATCGGCGTCCGTGGGCCAGAGCGCAAGCACGGCCGCGGTGGATTGATCGACCTTGTTGAAATCCAGCTTCCTGACGGCGAGAAAGACCACGCACGCCAGAAGCACCAGCACAAGAAATATTGCCGTCTTGGGCTTCATAATTTCTCCGTTCAGAATCGGCGAATGTACAGAAGCACCCCGCCGCCCGCGAGCACCGCAAGCGGAAGGGCTATGACGCAGATCGCCCACAACCATTTTCTGTGCAGCGGATCGATGGTTCTCATGGGTTGAATCTGCACCGGCCCGGAGGCGATGTGGTCCTGTCGCCCCGCAAGCCAGTACGCGCTGTTGATCACAACGTCGGGGTTCACGCGCGGGGGCTCGTAGGTGGTCAGGCCGCTATCGGGCCTGATGACGCTAACGCGGTCGGTCAGGTAGCCGTCGGTGAGCCCCGCCGCCATCGTCAGAACCACAATGCGGGAGGGCTTGCGGTCTTCGCGTCCCTCGCGCGTCACCGCCACCGCAACGTCGAACGGCGGCAGTATGTCGCCAAGCGCCGTGTCGGCGCGAATGCTGCTGCCAACGTTCGATTCGATCTGCCTGCCGATTCGCTGAACGTCGGCGATGGCCCAGATGCCCATTTCATCGGATGGCACGCCAAGCAGGCTCGTTGCCGGAGCGACGCCCTCGGGCGCCGCAGCCGCCTGAATCGGACACAGCAACTGCCACAGCACCCGCTGACCCTGCAGCGGCGATGCAATGGGATGGTCGCTGAACGTGCTCAGCGGCAGGTGCCTCAGCCGCAGCGGGGCCAGGAAGTAGCGCTCCTGCGCCTCGTCGCTGGATCGCTGAACAGGAATGACGAGGCAGTCGGTGCGGACGTTCACGCCCCACGCGCTGCGAAGATAATCGTTGTAGGGGTATCCGCCGCCCATGCCGCTTGCCCAGTCGTACTGTGTCATGAAGATGGCGGTCGCGCCTGCGTCGATCGCCTTGTTCACCATCTCGATGTAAGGCTCGTACGGCGTCTGCTGCGGCGGGGCGTACGGGTTGGCCTGCATCGGCGGCGGGGGAGGCAGAACGAGCAGCACCGCCGACTCGATGCCTTCCGGCGTTTCGCCTGAAGCAAGATCCCACTGCGAGACTTGCAGGTTGGCCTGCTCCATCCTGCGTTGCAGTTCGCCAAAGGCCGAGGGCAGGAACGGCGGGGGCTCGGTGTTTCTGCCCATCATGCGTTCCTGCATGATCTGCTGTTCAAGCTGCTGGAGTTCGGGCGTTTTGGCGTATGTGAAAAGCACCCTTGCGAAGGGCGGCTGGGTCATCGACAGAATCTTCGAGCCGATGGCGGAGTCGCCGTTGAACGCTCGATCGTCGGCGCCTTCAAGCCCCACCGCCGGCCCGCCGAGGCGTGCCCGCTGCGGCCAGACGTCCTCGAAACCCACCACGCCGATCTTGCCTTCAACTTCGATCAGGATGATGTCGTCGCCGCGAATTTCCTGGGCGATCGTGCTGTTCTCGACCGGCTTGAGCTGCTTGGAGGCAATCTCCGTCAGCGGCTCGACCACGTCGGCGAGATACTTTTCCTTCGCCTGTTCGAGAAGCTCCATCGTCGGGGCGTCCACTGTCGAAAGCTTTTCCACCGCGTCTCGGACGGTCTGGTTAAGCTCGCCCGTGTCCCTCAGAAGCGCGATGAACGCCTTTCGCATTTCGTTGACCACGGAAGCCTGATACTCGGTGGTGGCGGCCTTTGTAAGCGACTCGACCGACGCCTTCTGCTCGCGCAGCTCGCGGGCCAGTGAGGCGTAAACCATGGATATCGTGCTTCGCGGGTCGTTGATGACCGCTTGGCCCTGCTGCATCTGCCCCAGTCGCCAGGCCCTGCTTCCGCGGATGATGTCGGCGTTGGAGGCGCCGGCGATTTCGTCGATTCTGGCAGCGGTTTTCTCCATCTGGTTCGCGGCTGCCTCGACGGCCTTGATGAACTCCGTCAGAACGGCGGTGGGGTTTTCGACAGTCTTGTTCGGCGGGCCGAGAGACGTTGCAGCAGCACCGATTGCCTCAAACGCCGCGTCCAGTTCCGCGAAGGCCTTTTGCTTGTTGGCGGCGATGGCCTCGGGAAGCGGGCGAATTTTGTTCATGCCTTCATGCAGGCCCTCGATGCGTTGCACCGCGTCCTGGGCTGCCTGCTGGGCGTCGGCCGAGAGCTTGGCGTAGTTGGGAAACTCCGACATTTCGCGGCGGATCTGGGCCTGCGCGTTTTCAAGCCCCTCGGCGGCGTCCTTGAGATAGCGTTCGCCAAAGGCGGCAAGGCCCCAGTTGTCCATGTAGCTCTTGCCTGCAAGCTGCCTCCACTGCTGCTGAACCTCTTCAAGCCGCTTCACTGCCGAGTCGCACTTCGAGGTGAAATCGGCCAGAAGCTCAAGGTGGTCCGGCGCCTGCTGGGCCGCCTGTTGAACCAGCCTGGCTATTACGCCCGCCCGCTTGGCGTCGCTGGAGGCATCCTGAATGCTAAGCCTGCCGTGCGCTTCTCGCATCTCCGACAGAAGGTCCATCACGCGAGCGCGGCGCTCGTCGCCGTCCTTCGCCTCGCTGTTGTACATCACGGTGACGGTTATGTCCGCCTTTGGGGCAGCGGCCAGAATGCCGCGGGTGCGCTCGCTGATGCTGTATCGCCCAAGGGCCTGAAGATCAACGCGGTAATGCATGTCGTCCTGCTGCGCGATGACGTTCAGCACCACCACAACCGCCAGGGCGGCCACCGTTGCTATGGTTACGTACGCGCCGTACCTGCCCCTGCCCATCGCCGCCGACGCCTGCACCGTCAGAACGCACAGGAAGACGGCGATCGCGCCGATGCCGCCGATGATCAACTCGGCGGGAAGCGGGGCGCCGCTCATCGAGATCGCCTCGCCCGATGCCATGGAGGATATCAGCACCACAAGAGCCGCTGCCGCGACGGAAGACCATGTCCCAAGCACCCACAACATGGCCCAGGGCCGCAGACGAAGAAGCTTCCACGAAAAAACCGCCGTCGCAAGAGATGCAGCCACGCCGGCGCCCAGAAGCCCAAGCGTCTGCCCCGGCGCATCGGGATCAAGCACGATGAACGCCGCGCAGGCCGCGCACGCCAGAATGCTCGCCGTCAGCGAAGCCACTGCCGCGACTCTGCTGAAAATTACCTTCAACTGATCATTAGGTGCGTTTGCAGTCATGAATGTGACTCCCAATTCTTCCCGCGGGCCGTTATCGCCATCTTCGCGATTCCAGCGACTTGACGCTGAGGAACAGGAACAGAACCGTGCCGCTGATGAAGTACACCAGCCCGCGAGTGTCCAGCATGCCCTTGGCGAAATCGCGGAAGTACGTCATCGCCCCGGCGCGGGCGGCGATTTCGCTTACCGGAGATGGTGCGTACACCGCCAACGGGCCCATAAGCAACGTGAAGACCGCCAGGATGGTGATGCCCACAAGGGCAGCGAGGATCTGGTATCGCGTGATCGAACTGGTGAAGATTCCCACTGCCGTGAACGCCGCGCCCAGCAGCAGCATGCCAAGGTAGCCCATGACCGCGACGCCGGCGTCGGGCTGGCCGTACCGCGCCACAAGGCCCATGAACACAAGCGTGGTCGCCAGCAGAACCGCGTAGAACGACATGACGCCCAGGAATTTGCCCAGCACTATCTGCGTGTCGCTGATCGGCGTGGTGAGCATCTTCTCGATGGTTCCCGAGCGGAATTCCTCGCTCATCAGCCGCATCGTCAGCAGCGGGGCGGTGAAGACCATTATGTACGCCATCGCCTCGAAGAGCGAACGAAGCGACGCCTCCTCGCCGGGCCTGAAAACCGGCGGAATGTCCAGCAATCCAAGCCCGTGGAAGAATATCAGGGCCGTAACCGCAAGAAACATCGCCCCGATAACGTAGGCCATCGGCGAGTAGAAATACGTCGAAAGCTCGCGATTGGCCAGAACAAGGCATTTTTTCACGTCAATCTCCTTGCGCGTGACTGTTGACCTGAAGAGCTACGCCTGCGCCGCCATCGCGGCCGGCTTGATGCTCTGCTGGTATGTCATCTGGATGAAGAAATCCTCGAGCGACCCGACCTGCCGACGCAGCTCGCGAAGCTGCCATCCCTTCGACGACGCCAGGTTGAACACGTCGCCTCGAAGATCGGCGGCGCTTGTGCCTTGAATCGCCAGCCGCAACCAGCCAGCCTCTTTCTGCCCGTCGGTGTCGGGAACCACTTCCTTAACGCCGTCGATGGCGGCCAGATCGGCGATCATCGACTTATCCGCCTCATCGCCTGCCGAGCGAATCTCGGCAATGATCCTGCTTGGCCCGACCACACGCTGGCGCAGCTCCGCCGGCGTGCCGCCCGCGACGATTCTTCCGCCCGCGATAAGGATGAGCTGCTGGGAGACCTGCTCGACCTCGGCAAGGATGTGGCTGGAGAAGATGATGGTGTGATCCTGCCCCAGTTCCCGGATGAGGTCGCGCATGGCGCGAATCTGGGCGGGGTCGAGCCCGATGGTGGGTTCGTCCAGCACCAGCACTGGCGGATTGTGCAGCAGCACTTCGGCAAGTCCCACTCGCTGCTTGTAGCCGCGAGACAGCTCGCCGACCTTCCTTCGCATCATGTCCTGCGGCTTCGAAAGCCAGCACCTTTCGGCTGCCTGGTCCACGGCTGCCGACCGCCGGCGGCGGGGGATGTCGCGCAGGGCGGCGAAGAACATCAGTAGTTCCCGCACCCGCATTTCGGGGTACAGCGGCACAGCCTCTGGCATGTAGCCGACCCGCTTGCGAACTTCCATGGACTGCGAAAGCACGTCAAGCCCGTCGATCGATGCCGAACCGCTTGTAGCGGGCTGGTAACAGGTGAGTATCTTCAGCGTGGTGCTTTTGCCCGCCCCGTTTGGGCCGAGGAAACCGACAATCCGGCCGCGATCGACGTGGAACGAAATGTCGTTCACCGCCGCCACGCGCCCGTACCACTTGGTCAGGTGTTTGACCTCAATCATCGTGGACCTCTTGTTTTGGTTCTTTGCTACGCGTGATTCGCCAACGCAGGCAACCCTGTTTGCCAAAACATTAATCGTATTAAAGGGGGTGTGGCGGGTCAAGCGCGAGCTGCGCCCGGCGACATTCAGCCGCCGCCGGTGCAGAAGCGTCGGATGGGCAATGGGCATCAAGGATCGGGGGGTGTTTGCTCGTTGATGTTGCGCCGGCTGCGCGTAGAATCAGACCATGGGATTATCCTTCCCAAAAGTCTATCTTCGTTGGCGCGAGCCCCTGGCCGTCAAGCGGCGCCTGCATAAGGGCGACAGACGGTCAGCAGCGTGGTCAATCATCATTTACTTTTTTATCGCTTTAATCCTATGGGAAACTTACGGAAGAGAGATGCTGCTGTGGAAGGCGATACTGCTGTTGTCGTTGTTTGCCGCAATTTGTCTTCTGAGTAGGACATTTGAGCGGCGAGCGGCGACGCTTTCCGAAAATGGCGTGCAACTGGATTATGGATATTATCGTAAGCTGCTGAAGTACCAGGAGATCGTGTCGGTGCGGCTGTACGAGTTGTGTATTTCCCAGCAGGCCTTCAGCATCATTGAGCTGCAAACGAAGAAGCAATGTATTGCAGTCGGCGTTGCGGACGAGGCCTGCCTGCAGAAGGCGACGGCCGTCCCTATGGAGCGGGGCGTCACCGAAATCTTTGACGAACGGGGACAGCCAGCCTCAGAGCCTGGAGGGGCTAGATCATAGGGTGTTTGTTCGCTGATGCTTGCGACGGCCGCGCGTAGAATCAGGGCATGAAAAACAACACCCACGAATCGAAACCAGCGCAACGCAAGAAGCCCCGCATGGCAATGCGGGGACCTAACTGCTATCGCGCAGCGAATCCTCGCCGTTTGCTGTTTTTCTTCGCATCGTGATCATCGCACGAAAAACAAATACAACGGCTCGGCTGATTGGGTGATACTCATTGCAGTCGGCGTTGATCAACTATGCGGCTCGATGTGCGCGCAAAAAAACAGGGCGAGACGTTGCTTGCTCAAGGCACCGTCATCGCCCTTCGCCTTGGTAGGGGCTCCCTCGGTGAGGCTTACATTCTGCGATAGCTCCGGCGGAGGAGAGAGCCGGAGTGTGCCAGTGGGTGCTCATGTCCACAGTTCGCAAGATGCCAACCCCTACCTGCAATGGATTCCCGTCGAGTCGGGCCCCGGGGGGTGGGGCTTTAACGCGGCTGCTCATTTCCGCGCTGACCATATGATGAGAATCCGTTGTAAGAAGGCTCATCGCGCAGCTATTCGCTGCATGGCGGCGTGCAACCGCCTTTGGCTCCTCGGACAAAATCATTTTCCGCAGTGCGAATTTTTGCGGAAAACCCTCTCCTTGTTGTTTCCCAGATCAAGCCGGGAGAACAACCCCGCCCATTCATCATCTGTGACCGGGCGGGCAAGAAAGTTGGCGCCACCCATCCTGGCTGTCAATTCGCTGGCGCCCTTGCCTGCATCAGCCACTACGGCTATGCAACAGCGGGGCCACCGATTGCGAATCCACGCCAGGGCTTGACCCGTCAGTTCTGGCGGGTCGTTGGTGGCTAAGATTGCTACCGTCACCTGATGAAGCGGGGGATTCAACATGAAATCCTCCAGCCTTCCGTAGGTGACCTGCACGCACATATTCACTTTTAAAAGAGCCCTGCCGACCTGCTCGGCCTCTTGGGCGTCCCGACACGCCAGAACTACACACGGTCGGGCACAAGCCGGCGGCACAACCGCCGGATATTTGCCGTACTCTAACACTTCTCGTCCCTCTCGCCTTATGTATTACAACCGGCGTGCCAGACGAAAAATGCTGTTGAAAATTCCTAAAAAGGCCGAAAAAGGCATGTATTCTCGCCCATCAGCCTCGATTGTCTAAACAAGCGGCGCTGCCGTGACGCATTCCGCGACAGGCCGCGCCGCGACCTGCACCACCTAATGTAGCTTTTTGCACCACGTCGATTCAAACATAAGTAACAAACCCCGCGGCGGGCAAATTTAGACGGTCAAAATCACACCCAACAACCAAAACCAACGCGACGCACGAAACCCCACGGGCTGCGCCCGAGATAGGAGAGCAGGAGATAGTAGAGCAGGAGAAAAACCGAAGCCGTCTTCTCTACTGCTCACCTGTTCTCCTGTTCTACTTTCTCGGCCGAAGGCCGCGCGGGGCTTCTTGCGTGGAATGGTGGTGTCTAGGGGTGTATATGCTTAATATTATAAGCCGAACGTGCGGATTTTGCGAAGAAGGGTGCTGCGATGAACGTCCAGCATTCTGGCTGCTGCCGAACGGTTGTGATTGGTTAAGTGCAGGGCCTTGAGAATGGCCTGACGCTCAACGTCGGCAAGAGTGGGGCAGCATGTCGGCGAATCCTCAAGCGGCATCCGCTCGGGGGCGGGCTCCCGTGCGTCAGCGGGGGCATACCCGTCCTCCCATATGCTCATGGTCGGCGGCATGGGCGGAAGATTCGCGGCGTATAGCCTCTCCACATAACACGAGAGCTCGCGCACATTGCCCGGCCACGGGTAATTGCACAAATCGCTCCTGAGCCTTGCGCCCAGCGTGCGAACAGGCATGCGATACTGAACGGCGTACATGTCGAGAAAATGATCCAGCAGCGGCTCGATGTCCTCGGGCCTGGTTCTCAGCGGCGGAACCACCACGCGGACGATATTCAGGCGGTGATACAGGTCGCAGCGGAATGAACCCTCCGCAACGCATTTGGCGAGGCTGCGGTTGGTGGCTGCGACGAAGCGGACGTTGACCGGTATCGGCCTGGCAGCGCCTACGGGCGTGACTTCACGCTCCTGAAGCAGGCGAAGAAGCTTGGGCTGAAGGTCCAAATCAAGCTCGCCAACTTCGTCAAGCAGAAGGGTTCCGCCCTCGGCGGCCCTGACAATACCCAAAGTTTCGCTCGCGGCGCCGGTAAATGCGCCCTTCACATGACCGTAAAACTGGCTCTCAAAAAGACTTTCGGCAATACCGGGGCAGTTGACGGGTATAAAGGGGTTGTCTCGCCTGTGCGAGTGCAAATGGATGCGCCTTGCCAGCAATTCCTTGCCGGTGCCGCTTTCGCCTTCGATCAGAACAACGCAATCGTTGGCGGCAACGGCATCTACGATCTTCAGAACCTGGCCGAAGAGCGCGCTGTCACCGATCAATCTCGGCTGCGAGTAGCAACAGACCGAGCCTGATCCGTGAACTACCGGATTTCCTTCTCCTCCGAGCATCAATCCTCACCATGAGCACACGCCGACTGTAAGCGCAGCCGGCAAATCCAAACTAAAGGAATGAGCAGTTCACGCACATACTGAGCAGAGTATGCACTAGCCTGACATCAGGCCGAACACGAAGAATATATCATGTAAACCCCGATTCTTCAAGCGCGGAATAGGAAAGATTTACCCCCGTCCATGTAGCATGGCGGATAAGTGCCGTTAACACAACAACTTAGGATGGACACAAGATTCTTCTTCGCCCCGCGATCAGCATGTATAATGCCCGAATGTGTGGAAAGTACAAGTTCATCGGATGCGAGATCATCTACCGGGAGGCCTGCCACCTGGCGGCGACAAGCCCGCACAGGGTTGACCTGGAATTCCTGCTTAAGGGTCTGCACGACCTGCCGCGGGCGGATATGCAGGGCAGAATTCAGGCGGCAATAGACGCTGTGGACCCCCAAGGCGGTTACGAGGCGATTCTGCTGGGCTACGCCCGCTGCAACGACGGACTGGTGGGGGTGCGGGCGCGTGACATACCGCTGGTTATCCCACGGGCGCACGACTGCATAACGTTCCTTTTTGGCGGCAGGGACGCGTTCGATCAGTATTTCAACGCCAACGCCGGCACGTTCTACACATCCACCGGCTGGATCGAGCGAGACAAGTTCGACACCATGCCTTCGCTGCCCGCGTACGGCCGGCGCGGCGTGATGGCGAACCTCGGACTTGACCTGAGCTACGAGGAAATGGTCGAAAAATACGGCGCCGAGAACGCCGCCTTCATCCTCCAGTCCCTCGGCGACTGGCGAAAGAACTACTCCAGGTGCCTGTATCTGGAAATGGGCGTATGCGACGAGGCGGCATGCATGCAGACCGCCCGCCGGCGGGCCCAGGACAACAACTGGGCATTCAGCGCCCAAAAGGGCAGCCTGGAACTGCTCAGAAAGCTCTTCGCGGGCCAATGGGACGACGATTTCGTGATTGTCCCGCCGGGCGGTTCAATTGTTGCGCGTAATGACAAGCGAATACTGGATTCCGAGCCCCCGCCGGCCTCGGAAGGGGGAAAAATGCAGTGATAGTCAGGGAATTTGCGCGTTAATTGTTTACCGCGCTTGAGAAACATCAATTCAGGAAGTAAGCTACGAGCCCATGAGCAACGCCACGGATTTGCTGCGATCGGTCAAGGACCGCACGGACGAAACGGAATTCTACACCCCTCTGCCCGACGGCTACCAGCTTGGCAAGGTCAAGTACGTAGTCATCATGGGAACCGTCATGAGCGGGCTGGGCAAGGGGATCTTCTCTTCATCGCTGGCCAAGCTGTTGAAGGACAAGGGCCTGCGGGTCTCGCCCATCAAGCTTGAGGGCTATCTTAACATCGACTCGGGCACGTTGAACCCGTTCCGCCACGGCGAGGTTTTCGTGCTGGACGACGGCATGGAAACCGACATGGATCTTGGCACATACGAGCGGATGCTCGACCAGGATCTAAGCAGGGCGAATTTCAGCACGTCGGGCCAGATTCTCACGTCGGTGCTTTCGAAGGAGCGGGCCGGCAGCTATCTGGGCAGGGACGTGCAGATGATTCCGCACGTCACTGGCGAGGTGAAGCTGCGGCTGCGAGAACTGGCGGTCAAGACGAGTGCCGACGTGGTGTTCGTGGAAGTTGGCGGCACGGTGGGCGACTTCGAGAACGCCTACTTCATCGAGGCCCTTCGCGAGCTGGCGTACGAAGAGGGCGAGGGGTCCGTAGTGTACGTCGCGCTGACGTACATACTTTCGCCGTCGGCGCTTGGCGAGCAGAAGTCCAAGGCCGCCCAGCTTGGCATGAAGCGAATAATGGAATACGGCATAATGCCGCACGTCGTCGCCTGCCGGGCCAAGGAGGAAGTCACCGAAAAGGTTCGGCAGAAGCTTTCGGTGTACACCAACGTGCCGGTCCGGCGCGTGTTCTCGATGCACGACCTCTCAAGCATCTACCTGCTGCCGGAGCTAATGCGCGAGGCGGGGCTTGACAGCGAGGTTGTGCAACTGCTCAATCTCGGCGGGCGGGTGAATTCGGCGATGGACAGCAGGGCGGCGATCCAGTGGAGCAGGTTCACCTCGCGCCTCGGGGCCTGCGACAAGAAGGTCACCATCGGCGTGACGGGCAAATACACTGCCGTGCGGGACAGTTACGCCAGCATCATCAAGGCGCTCGAGCACGCGGGCGTTGCGGCCGGAGCAAAGGTGGACGTGGCCTGGATAGACACATCCAACATCAAGTCGGCCCAGCAGGCCGGCGAAGCCATGGCCGGCGTTGACGGAATAATCGTGCCCGGCGGATTTGGCGTTCGCGGCACCGCGGGCAAAATCGCATGCATCGAGTACGCCCGCACGCACAAGGTGCCGTACCTTGGCATATGCCTGGGCTTCCAGATGGCGGTGATCGAGTACGCCAGAAACGTCCTTGGCCTGGCTGACGCCGACAGCACCGAGATAAAGCCCGACTGCAAGGATCCCGTAAT
>JAAYCO010000023.1 GCA_012729725.1 Planctomycetota bacterium | reverse complement strand
GGCGAGCCCTCAAACACAACAATGTGATCGCCGCGAGTCCTGCCGACAAGCTGCACGTTGCCGGGCGTCCTGGCCCTGGCGTCTTCCTTTTTGGATCGCGGCGACGGGCCTTCCACCAGCACCTCCATGCGACTGCCGATGCGCTGCCTGTGATGCGCCAGGCCCACCTGCTCCTGCACGGCCAGCAGTTCGTTATTGCGCCTGCGCTTGACGGACATCGGCACATCATCCGGCATTCGCTTCTGCGCCAACGTCCCCGGACGCGGCGAATACTTGAAGACGAATGAGTTCTTGTAGCCCGACTTGCGAATCAGCTCGCCGGAGGCTTCGTGGTCTTTCTCGGTCTCGCCGGGAAAGCCCACGATGAAATCTCCCGCAATAACCACGTCGGGGACGATGTCGCGAGCCCGCGCAACCAGCTCGTCGTATTGAGCCCGGGTGTACTTGCGGTTCATTCGCTTTAGAACCGCATCCGAGCCGCTCTGGGCGGGACAATGAATATAGGGGCAGACATTGGGCAGATCCCGCATCGCCTCAAGGATGTCGTCGCCGAAATCAAGCGGATGGCTGGTGACGAATCTGAGCCTGCGCATGCCAAGGCCCGACAACGTGCAAAGCAGGTCGCTGAATCTGACACTCGCGCCGCCGTCGCTCCACGAATAGCCGTTCACCGTCTGGCCAAGCAGCGTGATCTCGCTGACGCCTCCGTCGAGCAATCGCCGGGTTTCGGTGATGATGTCTTCCGGCCGTCGGCTGCGCTGCGGGCCTCGCACGAACGGCACGATGCAGTACGAGCAAAAGAAGTCGCATCCCATCGCCACCCGCACAAATGCCTGGGCGGAGCTTTGTACGGGCCGGTTCAGTTCAATCTGGTTGACCAGCTTGTCGCCTTCGTACCGGCTGAGGTTCTCGGTGCGCAGCGGGTCCAGAGCGACCACTTTTTCACCGGCGGCAGCGGAGGCTATCATGTCGCTCAACTCGCCGATTCTGCTCGGGGCGCACACGATGTCCACCTGCGGGAACTTGGTTCGCATGGCCTGGCCCTCTTTCTGTGCCATGCATCCGATCACCGCGACGATCAGGCGCTTTCCGTCAGACTTGCGCTGTCCGTCCGCCCCAAGCCTGGAGCACACCTTGTTTTCCGCCTGCTGCCTTACCGAACAGGTGTTGTAGATCACGACGTCGGCGTTGGTGCGGCCGGCGACTATCTCGTGGCCGTGCCGGCGCAGGTCGCCATCCACCAGCTCGCTGTCGAGCCGGTTCATCTGGCAGCCCATGGTTTCGATGTAGATTTTCATAATCACTGGCAGTTATACCGCTTTGGCGGGTCTTTTGGTCGGGCCAGTCTACCACAATAAGGTAAAGGTTGTTGTTACAAGGCGCCCGGGTTGCGAAAATGAATCAAAACCGCGGAACGGCCCCGGGGCCAGGCGCGTTTAACAGGAGGAAGGAACCTGTGATAAAGATCATCGGCGGTGAATTCCGAGGCAGAAACATTCTGGCCTCGCCCGGCAAGACAACCCGGCCAATGACGGCGATGGTGAAGAAGTCGCTGTTTGACACGCTTGCCCCATATATGATCGACGCCAACGTAGCCGACATCTACTGCGGAACGGGCACGATAGGCCTTGAGGCCCTCAGCCGGGGCGCTCGGCTGTGCCACTTTGCCGAGATGGACCGCCACGCGCTTGACCTTCTGCGACGGAATATCGAAACGCTGAACGTGGCCGGCAGCAGCGTTATCTGGGCAGGGGACGTTGTCCGGCGGTTGCGTCAATGGTTGGACGAGATGAATGAACCGCTGGACCTGGCGTTCGTTGACCCGCCCTTTCCCGCGGTTCGAGAATGGGACTGGAGCGCGGTGCAGGAAACGATCTTCGATCCGCTGGCGGCGAAGATGTCAGCCGGCGGGCTGGTTGCATTACGGCTGCCGGCGGAGACGGACCACCCGGAAAATATCGGCGATCTTCAGTTGGCCAGAACCAAGCACTACGGCGGCATGAAGGTGCTGCTGCTCGAACGAGCGGACAAAGAGACCTGATGGCAAAAGGCTCGTACATGTACTTCGAGCCGCATCGCGCGGCCAAGCTGCGAAACCTTAACCTGACCGTGCGCCAGGCGGTTGAAGGTTTCATCTCCGGCCTGCACAGAAGCCCGCACAAGGGTTTCAGCGTCGAATTCAGCGAGCACCGCGAATACACGCCCGGCGACGATCCCCGGCATCTTGACTGGGTGGCGTGGGGCAGAAGCGACCGCCTCTACATCAAGCAGTATGAGCAGGAGACGAATCTCCGCGCCTACATCCTGCTCGACGTAAGCACTTCGATGAACTACCGCCACAGCGGCGTGATGACCAAGTTCTCCTACGGCGCGTATCTCGCCGCCTGCCTGAGCTATCTCATGTGCCGCCAGCAGGATGTTGTCGGCATGATCGCGTTCGACCGCGACATACGCTGGCATGTGACGCCGGGTTCAACGCCGGCTCACATGGACCGCATCTTCAAGCACATAGAGAACACCCGGCCCGGCGGCGGCACGGCCATCGCGACAACATTCCACAAACTGGCCCAGATGCTCTCGAAACGCGGGCTGGTGATCATCATATCGGACCTGTACGACGAACCATCCGCAGTGCTCAAGGCGCTGCAACACTTCGTCTACAAGAAACACCAGATCATCCTCATGCACCTGATGGACAAGGCAGAGGTGCAATTCCCCTTCAAAAGTATGGTCTCGTTCGTTGACATGGAAACCAACGAGCGGATTCAGGTGGACCCGCACCAGGTGCGCGACGCCTATGTCGCCCAGATGCGGCAGTTCATCGAAGGCTGGCGCAAGGAGTGCGGCGACAGGCGGATCGAGTACCTCAACGTCGTCACCGACACGCCGTACGACACGATGCTGCTGAACTACCTTGCCCGCAGGAAGGCGATGATGCGATGAGCCCGGCAGTGGGATTCCTATCGCCGTGGCTGCTTCTGGGGCTGCTGGCCGCGATAATCCCCCTCGCGCTTCATCTGCTTGCCAAGTCTCGCGCGCAAGAGGCGCAGTTTCCTACGTTGAGATTTCTGAAACTCAGCATGCACAGGACATCACGCCGGCGGCGGATTCAGCATTTGGGGCTCATGGCGCTGAGAATGCTTCTTCTTGCGCTTCTGGCTGTGGCGGTTGCCGAACCGTTCAGCAGGCCCGCGGGCGGATGGACGCCTCGCCAGGGCGCCGCCGCCGTTCTCGTGCTGGACAACAGCCTGTCGATGGCCGCTGCCGGCAAGGATGAAGCAACCAGTTTCGCTAGGGCGAAAACTCAGGCCCTGGCGCTACTGAATCTTGAAAAGGAAGTGCGACCCGCCAAGGCCGCCGTTGTCGCCGCCGTTCCGTTCGACGATGACGAGGCGCAGCTTACCGACCGGCTGGATCTGC
>JAAYCO010000022.1 GCA_012729725.1 Planctomycetota bacterium | reverse complement strand
AGCGGAACTTACATCTACGCCATGACCCTGGATGGCGGAGGAGAGTTCCGGGCTTACAAGGAAATGAAAACGAACATTCGCCCGTAGAAAAAGCAGAGGATCGGAAGTCAATAAAGGAACGGGATCTCAGGAGTTGAAATGAGGCGGCCCGTGGCGCGTGTCATGACTTGCCGCAAAGAACATGCATATTGAAGAAAGGAAAGCGAAATGAAACTCACTCATCATTGGAGTCTAACAGTGCTGGTGGCGGCCTTTGTCGGCTGCTTCGCCCTGACCGCCACAGCCTGGGCGGACGCCTATAGCACCGCGGTGCTGGCTGATAACCCATTCGGTTACTGGCGCATGCAGGAGACCGAAGGCGACGGGGTCAATTCCGGCTCAGATGCGACCACTCTTCAGCACAGTGCTGATGGCATCACCTTGGATTTCGCGGGCCCCTCGGGCGACCTCTTTCCCGGCTTCGATAGCAACAACAATTCCACGTACTATAGCGGCAACACAGCCGGCAACGGCTTTAGCAGAATCGGCGACGAAACCAAGCCTGCCGACTATGCCTACGACATGACGGGTGCATTGACTGTCGAAACATGGATCAAGGCAGCCGACGTATCCACCACCGGCAACCGCGTGATCATGGCGGACTTCCACAACACCAACAATCACCGGGCGTTCATGCTGTATCAGAATGGATCCTCTTTGCGATTCAGTGTCAGTGGCGACGGCGCCACCGCGATAACCCTGAACAAGTCCGGCGCCCTGACGGCTGACACATGGCTTCACGTGGTTGGCGTGTTCCGCCCGTCAGAGGCCATCGAGTTGTACCTCAACGGCGAGTTGATCAGTTCCAACACCAGCGACATCCCCGCCTCGCTCTTCAACTCCAAGTATTCAAGCTATGTTGGCGCACAATGGACATCTTATAACTCCGGCAGTTGGTTCCAAGGCGGAATTGACGAAGCAGCCATTTACGACACTGCTTTGTCCGCCGAGCAGATCAAGAACCACTATGATGCAGCCACGGTAGTTCCCGAACCGGGCAGCTTGACCCTGATAACCCTTGGCGGCCTCCTGTTCGCCCGCCGCAGACGTTAGCCCTTGCCAGGTTTCACGCACAATGGCCGGCTTCTCACGGAGCCGGCCATTGTCCGCGGCGTTCACGCCCCACCAAGCTGCCACTTGCGCAGATTACCGGGAAAGCTCAACCATCAGCGGCGAGTCCTGTGGCTGGGCTGGTGGTTGCGTGGTGACGCGCACCTCAACCGGCTCCTTTTGCGGGCGGAAATGATTCACATCGCCCTGCGGCGATCGATACCAGGTGCGCCCGTCCTTCTGAAAGGTGGTCGTGCCCTCGGGCCAAGTGTCATCGACCCTCAGCATGTACTCGCAATCCGAGAGGTTATCGAAAACGAAGCGGCCTTGCGTGTCGGTGTGTGCCTCAACCATTTGACCCGAATGGCCGCCTATGTGTGCCATCGGCCGAGCCTCGATGGGAACGTTAGCCAACGATTTGCCTGTGACCACGTTGATCACTATGCCCTCCAGGCGCAGGCCCGGTTTAAGCTCGATGCGCATCTGCTTCTCGCCGGGCTCGAATTCGACGACAGTGCTCTGGAAGCTCGCGATCGGCCGGACGAACAGCTCATACTTGCCTGGCACATCCGGGT
>JAAYCO010000143.1 GCA_012729725.1 Planctomycetota bacterium | reverse complement strand
ATGCTCCGGCCCGTCGGTCAACGTTGTGAATCAATCGCTCTACTTCTGGCTGTAGTCCATCGCCGCCATGTTCTGGTAGAGTCTCCAGCGTGCCTGGACTTCCGCCTGGGCTGCTTCCATGAGTTCCTTCGCCGCCTCGGGATTGGTGGCGGAAAGCATCTTGAAGCGGTTCTCGCGGTAGGCGTAGTCCTTGAGCGCCAGCGAGGGCTCCTTCGAGTCCAGTTGAAGCGGGTTCTTGCCCTGGCCCGCCAGTCGCGGGTCGAATCGGTACAGCACCCACGCGCCGCTGGCGACGGCTGCCTTCTGCTGGTCGTAGGCGGTCTGCATGTTAATGCCCTGGGCGATGCAGTGGCTGTAGGCGATGATGAGGCTCGGGCCGTCGTAGCTTTCTGCCTCGGCGAATGCCTTAACCGCCTGGTTGTCGTTGGCGCCCAGCGACACCTGAGCCACGTAGATGTTTCCGTAGCTCATGGCGATCATGCCCAGGTCCTTCTTGGGCATCGACTTTCCGCCAGCGGCGAACTTGGCGACCGCCGCCTTGGGCGTTGCCTTGCTGCACTGGCCGCCGGTGTTGCTGTACACCTGGCTGTCGAGGACAAGCACGTTGATGTTCCTGCCCTGCGCCAGCACGTGATCGAGCCCGCCGTAGCCGATATCGTACGCCCAGCCGTCGCCGCCCACCGCCCACACGCTCTTGCGGACGAGAAGGTCGGCAATCGCCAGCAGGCTCTTGGCCTTGGGTTCGGTCTTGCCCTGGAGCTTGCCCTTGAGCTGCGCGACCCGGGCGCGTTGGGCGGCAATGCCGGCCTCGTCGCTCTGATCAGCGCCAAGCAGGGCGGCTGCAAGATCGCCACCGATGAGGTCCTTGAGTTGTTCAACCAGCTCGCGGGCGAACTCGACCTGCTTGTCCAGCGTCAGGCGGAAGCCGTAGCTGAACTCGGCGCAGTCTTCAAACAGCGAGTTGTTCCACGTCGGGCCTCTGCCGTCGGCGTTCACGGTGTAGGGCGTCGTCGGAAGGTTTCCGCCGTAGATGCTCGAGCATCCCGTCGCGTTGCCGATGATCGCGCGATCGCCGAACAACTGCGTCATCAGCTTGATATACGGGGTTTCGCCGCATCCGGCGCAGGCGCCGCTGTACTCGAACAGCGGGCGGCAAAGCTGGCTGCCCTTGACCGTGGCGACCTTGACCTTCGAGCGATCGTAGTCGGGAATGGTCAGGAAGAACTCGTAGTTTTCCTTTTCCTGCTGCCTCAGCGGCGGCTGGAATTCCATGTTGATCGCCTTGCGGGCGGGGTTGGTCTTGTTCTTGGCCGGGCAGACGTGCACGCACGCGCCGCACCCGGTGCAATCTTCGGGAGCGATCTGGATGGTCCACTTGAGGCCTTCGAACTCCTTGCCCTTGGCGTCTATGCTCTTGAAGGTCTTTGGCGCGTTTGCCAGCAGGGCCGGATCGTAAAGCTTGGCGCGGATGGTCGCGTGCGGGCAGGCGATCGAGCACTTGCCGCACTGGATGCAGACGGCTGGATCCCACACGGGAATCTCCAGCGCGATGTTGCGTTTTTCCCATTGGGTCGTTCCGGTGGGCCAGGTTCCGTCGATCGGCATCGCGCTGACGGGCAGTTCGTCGCCCCGGCCGGCCATGATGCGAGCGGTCACGTCCTGCACGAATTTGGGCGCCTTTTCGCTGACGACCGGCGGCATGTCGAAGTTGCTGTCGGCGGCGGCGGGAACCTTGATCTCGTGCAGGTGGGCGATGGACTGGTCGACGGCGTGGTAGTTCTGCTGGACTACCTGCTCGCCCTTCCTGCTGTACGTTTTCTTGATGGCCTTCTTGATGGCGTCGATGGCTTCCTGTTGTGGAAGAATGCCCGAGAGGTAGAAGAAGCAGGTCTGCATGATCGTGTTGATTCTGCCGCCCATGCCGGTGTCCTTGGCCACCTCGTAGGCGTTGATGACGTAGAGTCGCAGCTTCTTGTCGATGATGGTCTGCTGCACGCTCTTGGGCAGCCGGCCCCAGACTTCCTCGGTGGGGTATGGGGCGTTAAGCAGAACCGTGCCGCCCTGCACAGCTGCCGAGAGCATGTCGTATCGCTCCAGGAACGAGAACTGGTGGCACGCGATGAAGTTGGCGCTGTTGATGAGATACTGCGATCGGATCGGGCGCGGGCCGAACCGCAGGTGGCTTACGGTGATGGCGCCGGCCTTCTTCGAGTCGTACACGAAGTAGCCCTGCGCGAAGTTCGGGGTCTCGTCGCCGATGATCTTGATCGAGTTCTTGTTGGCGCCGACGGTTCCGTCGCTGCCCAGGCCGTAGAACATGGCCCGGACAACATCTTTCGCCTCGGTGTTGAACGATGCATCGTATTCGAGGCTGGTGTGGGTGACGTCGTCGTTGATGCCGATGGTGAAGTGGTTCTTCGGGTCGCTCTTGGCGGCCTCGTCGAACACCGCCTTGACCATCGCGGGCGTGAATTCCTTGCTGCTCAGGCCGTACCTGCCGCCGCGGACCCTGATTGTCTTTCCGGCTTCGGCAAGCGCCGTCAGCACGTCCTGGTAGAGCGGTTCGCCGGCCGAGCCCGGTTCCTTGGTGCGGTCGAGCACCATGAGCGTCTTGCACGAGGCGGGGATCGCGTCGATGAAGTGCTTCACGCTGAACGGGCGGTAGAGGCGGACCTTCAGCAGGCCGACCTTCGCGCCGTCGGCAACCATGTGGTCAACGGTTTCGTGGACGGTCTCGGCGCCGCTGCCCATGAGCACGATCACCTGCTGTGCGTCGGGCGCGCCGACGTATTCGAACAGCTTGTACTGCCTGCCGACGATGGCTGCGAACTTGTCCATTTGCTTCTGGACGATTTCCGGGCAGGCGAGGATGAACGGGTTGACGGTCTCCCGGCCCTGGAAGTAAACGTCGGGGTTCTGGCTTGTGCCGCGAAGAACCGGGCGATCGGGCGACATGCCTCGCATGCGGTGGGCAAGCACAAGGTCGTCGGAGATCATGGCCTTCATGTCGTCCATCGACAGTTCTTCGACCTTGGCCACTTCGTGGCTGGTGCGGAAGCCGTCGAAGAAGTGGACGAACGGCACGCGGCTTTCAAGCGTCGCTGCCGAGGAAACAAGCGCCATGTCCATGGCTTCCTGCACGCTGTTGGAGGCCAGCAGCGCGAAGCCCGTCTGGCGGACGGCGTTGATGTCGCTGTGGTCGCCGAAGATCGACAGGCCCTGGCACGCCAGCGACCGCGCGGTGACGTGGAAGACGGTGCTGATGAGTTCGCCGGCCAGCTTGTACATGGTCGGAATCATCAGCAGAAGGCCCTGGCTGGCGGTGAAGGTTGTTGTAAGCGAACCGGTCTGAAGGGCGCCGTGCACCGCAGCCGCCGCTCCGCCTTCGGACTGCATTTCGGCAACAAGCGGAATCGTGCCCCAGATGTTTTTCTGGCCCGCGGCGGTCCATTCATCCGACCACTCGCCCATGGGGCTCGAGGGCGTGATAGGGTAGATTGCTATGACTTCATTAACTTTGTGGGCAACGTGGGCAGCGGCCTGGTTGCCATCCATCATCTCGACTTTGCGCGCCATTTGTGCTGGTCCTTTAGTCAACGGAGCTTTCGTGATAGCTCCGGAACCTTCGCCGGCCATGTTATTGCCGGGCGGTGGTGTGGGCACCGTGCCGTTCACAATGCCAAAAGGGCGATTCTATGGGCATGGCCCCAAAGGATCAACGACTTTCCCCTAGGGGCCGGGGTGCAAAATGCCGGCAGAACGCGCCTCTGAAATGATACGTCCGGGCCCGGCGGCCGGTTCCTTGGGCAAACAAGATCGCGGCGGATGCGTAAAAAGGTATTGACCTCCGGCAGGCGGCTAATATGATAGTGCCTAATCGCGGGCGTAGCTCAGTGGTAGAGCGTCACGTTGCCAACGTGAATGTCGTGAGTTCGACCCTCATCGCCCGCTTTATCGCGTCGTAGCCGACAGGCGAAGACGGATTTGTCTCGTCGAGAGCACGAATAATGCCTCTGGTTGACACGAGTTGACCAGAGGCATCTTT
>JAAYCO010000021.1 GCA_012729725.1 Planctomycetota bacterium | reverse complement strand
TCAGCGGCAACAAGCTCAGCAGGCTCATGGCCAGAATCGTCTTCGGCAAACAGAAGAAGTCGCTCGAAGAGATGCTTAACTCTCACCCGGCTGTGCTTCGCACCGGCAGAATCGTGGCCGTGGCCATTATCGTTGTCCCGCTGGTCGTCGTGGACCTGTTCGTAACCGGGCCGGTTCTAAGGCCCAGGCTTGAAGAGGCAATCAGCAAGGCTGTGGGGGCGCAGACGGATATCGAATCGGCAACGCTTTCGGTTCTTCGCGGCAAGCTGGTTATCGCCGGCCTTGCGGTGACGAATCCCGAGAAGCCCACTCACAATCTCTTCCAGGCCCGTCGTCTCTCGGCAGGTGTAAGCATTAGCGATCTGCTCGCCCGCCGCATTGTCATCAGCGATATACAGGCGCTGGACGCACAGTCCGACGCCCCGCGTGCGACGCCGGGCAAGGTTTACCCCCAGCCGCTCCCGCCGCCCGAGCTGCCCGGAGAGCATGCGGTCTTCGACTACTTCGAAAAGGGCCTGGAATACCGCAAGTACGCCGACCACATCCGCAAGGCAACGGACTGGCTTGGCCAGCGCGAGCAGGAGAAGAAACAGCAACAGGCCCAGGCAGGCGGCGATGGGCCGGCGTCGGCAGCGCCCGTTCCACAGCAGGCGCCCGAGGCCGGATGGGCGTCGCTGGCGGCAGATTCGCTGCTCAAGGCCCATCCAACGTGGACTATTCGCCGGATGATGGTTTCGGGCATTTCACGCCAGGGCAGCGACGAGAAGTACACGCTGGAAGGCAGCGAGGTGTCGAGCCATCCCAACCGCAACGATCGGCCGATGATGCTGCGCCTGACGAGCGACAATGATCTGCTCATCGAAACCATGTTGGACTTCACCTCTGCCGAGGCGGCGCACAAGCTCAAAATCGCCGTCGCGTCCATCGATCCCAAGGGCATGCTTGGCGACAAGAGCAGCGTCAAGGTCGATCAGGGCACGGCAAGCCTGAGCATCGACGGCACGTTTGGCTCGGACGAGATTCGGCTGCCCGTCGAGATTCGCGGCAGGGATTTGCAGATCAGCTCCAAGAGCGGTGGCGTGCTTGGCATGGACGCCGCCCGGTCAAAGCAGGTGCTCGACGCCGCCCGCAACCCGGTTATCGCGGTCCGGCTGGAAGGCTACCCGTATCGGCCCAGGCTCATCATCGACGAGCAGGCGATGCTCGCCTCGCTGGTTGAGGCCGCCAAGGTCGGGGCGGTGGACGCCACAAAGCGCATTGCCGGCGAGCAGTTGCGCAACGTGCTTGGCGGTTCTTCCGACAAGGGCGAAAAGCCCGCCCCAGCGCCGTCGCCGGGCGGATTGCTCGACGCGTTGAGGAAGTGACCGGCCGGGCTTTGGGAAAAAGAAGAAACGGCGAGGATTCGCTGCGCGAAGGTTTTCAGGTCCCCGCATTGCCATGCGGGGCTTCGTGCGTTGGGCTGGTTTCGGTTCATGGGTGTTGTTCGAACAACAAATACAACGGCGAGGATTCGCTGCGCGAAGGTTTTCAGGTCCCCGCATTGCCATGCGGGCTTTTTACGTCTTGCTGGTTTTGTTGTTGGATGATGGGGGAACAGGGCGTCGGGGAAAAAGCGGTGTAATTCCGGCCCCATGCGTATTAACCTACAGGCATGGAGAAGTTGCCTTTAGGAATTGCCGGTTCTAGTTTCAGTGCGCTGCGCAAGCTGGCGCCGCTGTCCATACTTGTTGGCGTTATCGCGGGCTTTGGCGCGGTGGCGTTTCACATGCTTGGGCAGGCGATCGTTCATTTCACGCTGGATCTCATTGGCGGATATCGCCCGCTAAGCCCGCTTGGCGAGCAGGGCGCTCACGGGTTCTTCGAGCCCACGGGCGCGCCGCTTCGCCCGTGGCTGCTGATGCTGGTTCCGATCATCGGCGGGCTTATCAGCGGGTGGCTGGTGTATACCTTCGCCCCCGAGGCGGAGGGCCACGGCACCGACGCGGCGATCAAGGCGTATCACAAGAACCGCGGCAGGATTCGCCCGCGGGTTCCGCTCATCAAGATGATCGCCTCGGCCCTGACCATCGGCACGGGCGGTTCGGGCGGCCGGGAAGGCCCGATAGCACAGATCGGCGCTGGGTTCGGATCGTTTCTTGGCGACAAACTCAAGCTGCCCGATCATCAGCGCCGCATAATCATGGCTGCGGGTCTTGGCGCGGGCGTTGGGGCGATATTCCGCGCGCCGCTGGCGGGCGCCATCTTCGCGTCGGAGGTGCTTTACAGCGATCCTGATTTCGAGGCGGAGCCGCTGATCCCCGCCTTCTTTTCGAGCATTGCCGCCTACTGCGTGTACTCGATGGTTTACGGTTTCGGCCCGCTGTTCGGCGTTGCGAGCATGAAGTTCGACAACCCGATGCTTCTCGTGCCGCTGGGTTTTCTGGCGGCCCTGATGTCGCTGGCGTCGCTGCTGTACGTCAAATGCTTCTACGGGGTGACGGCCCTGTTCAAGCGGCTGGGCGTTCCGCAGAAGCTAAAGCCGGCGATCGGGGCGGTGCTGACGGGCGGCGTCGGCGTGGGTCTGTTTTTCGCGATGGCCGGCGCGGGCGAAGATGCCCAGCGCGGCGTGTTAAGCGTGCTGTCGTTCGGCTACGGCATTCTGCAGAACACGTTTGACGGCAAGATGCCGCTGACGGCCACCATTGCGGTGCTTCTGCTGGTGGTGGGGCTAGGCAAGATACTGACAACCAGCCTGACCATCGGCTCGGGCGGTTCGGGCGGCGTGTTCGGCCCGAGCATGGTGATCGGCGGCTGCCTCGGCGGCGCGGTGGGCATATTCTTTCATTACCTCATGCCCAACATGGTCACGTCCATCGACATGTTCGTGATAATGGGCATGGCTGCGTTTTTCACCGCGGCAGCGAACACGCCCGTCAGCACGCTGATTATCGTTCTTGAGATGACGGCGGGGTTCAAGCTTCTGCTGCCGGCGATGTGGGTGTGCGGCCTGGCGTACGTCCTGAGCCGGGGCTGGTCGATCTACCGCGAGCAGTTGCCCTGCCGCGCGCATTCGCCCGCCCATGAACACGAATTCTTCGCCGACGTGCTTGCCGGCCTCAAGGTGTGCGACGTGCTCGGCCCGGGCAGAAAGTGCGCGACGATTTTGCCGACGACCTCGCTTGAGGAACTGGCGTCGCTTTTAAGCAGCACCCGCCAGATGAGTTTTCCGGTGGTTGACGAAGACGGGCGGTACCTGGGCATTGTCTGCACGCAGGACGTGCGGGAGTTCCTGCACAACGACGCCGCACAGTCGGCAGCCATCGCCCACGACCTGCTGCGGCAGGCGCCGGCGCTTTCGCCCAACGACTGCCTTGGCGAGTCGATGAGGCAGATGTCGCGCGACGGCATCGAGGAACTGCCGGTTTTCGACGCATCCGGCTGCGGTTTGCCGATCGGCCTGTTGCGAAGGCAGGACATCCTGGCTGCGTATTCGAAGCGGATGAAGCAGCCGGAAAAGGTCTAGCGGAGTCTTCACGTGACCAGAACGTTTGGGCAATTGACGCGGCATCTTGCCGAACGCCGGCCGGTGGTGATGGGAATCCTGAACGTCACGCCGGACAGTTTCAGCGACGGCGGGCGGTTTTTCGAGCCCTCGCATGCCGTCGAGCACGCACGGCGCATGGTGGCCGAGGGCGCTGCCATAATCGACATCGGCGCGGAATCCACTCGTCCCGGCGCTGCCAGAATGACGCCCGCAGAGCAGATACGGCGTCTTGAGCCGGTGCTGCCCGCGCTGGGCGATCTGGACGCCGTGATAAGCATCGACACCACCAGCGAAGAAGTGGCCGCCTTCGCGATATCTCACGGCGCGGACATCATCAACGACGTCTCAGCGGGGCGCGAATCGCCCGGAATGTTCGCCCTTGCCGCCAAGACCGGGGCAGCAATGGTGCTGATGCACATGCTTGGCGAGCCGGCGACGATGCAGAAATCGCCCGTTTACGAAGATGTTGTGCGCGAGGTGAGGCAGTTTCTCGCCCTTCGAATCGACTCAGCCGTCGCCGCCGGCGTCGATCGCGGCAGGATTATCGTCGATCCGGGCATCGGCTTTGGCAAGACGTTGACGCACAACGTGCAATTGCTGGCGAACATTGGCGAGCTGTCGTCGCTTGGCTGTGCGATCATGATCGGCGTGTCTCGCAAGGCGTTCATCGGCAGGCTGACGGGGTGCGACGAGGCCGGCAATCGGCTGGGCGGCACGATTGCCGCCTGCCTGGACTCGTTTAAAAGAGGCGCGGGCATCTTTCGCGTTCACGATGTCGCTCAGACGGCGGGGGCGTTCGCGGTCGATCTGGCCATCGCGGCCCAGGGGCGCAATCCCTGAATTATCGGCATATTTTTGCCCAAATCGACAATTTTCCTTCCAACTCGCTCTTGTCCGGGGCGATCCTATGCCGATGTTAGGTAGTATAAATAACCGGTCACTCTGGTGAGCGAATGGTCGGTATGTTCTCAGGATTGCTCGACGGCGTGGTGATATACCTCGCCCGGCTGGCGACTTACGACCCTTGGGTTACGGTTGTTCAACTGTTTCTCATTGGCGTAGTCGTCTGGCTTGCGATGCGCTTTTTGCGGGGAACAAGGGGCGCCAGGCTGGTGAAGGGCGCTGCCCTCGTGCTGGCGCTGGTCTACCTT
Source organism: Planctomycetota bacterium (assembly GCA_012729725.1). Taxonomy (GTDB): domain Bacteria; phylum Planctomycetota; class Phycisphaerae; order SM23-33; family SM23-33; genus JAAYCO01. The sequence goes on along the minus strand of JAAYCO010000021.1, from coordinate 6,399 downwards.
ACCGTCCGCCTTCTGCCCAAGAGCGACGAGTGGACGCGAATCGAATTTCTCTACGGCAGGTTCCTTTTCTTCGCATTCGTCGCGGCGGTCGTCGCGTTCCAACCGGAACTGCGAAGGGCGCTGATGCAACTGGGCCAGCCGAGGATCTTCAAAGGCGGAAGGGGCCAGGTTCAGGCCATGGTCGATGCCCTGATGGAAAGCGTGGCCTACCTTTCGAAGAACAAGATCGGCGCGGTGGTCGCCATCGAACGGTCGGTTCAACTCGGGTCGCTGATGGAAACCGGCACGATCATGGACGCGCACATGACGGCCTCGCTGCTGAACACGATTTTCTGGCCCGGAAGCGCCCTGCATGACATGGGCGTGGTGATTCGCGAGGGCAGAATCGCAGCCGCCGGCTGCCAGTTCCCCCTGGCCGAGAGCGACGAGGTTGACCCCTCGCTTGGAAGCAGGCACCGGGCCGCCCTCGGACTGGCGCAGGATAGCGACGCAGCCGTCGTTGTCGTCAGCGAGGAAACCGGCAGAATCTCCATCGCCTACGAAGGCCAGTTGTACCTCGGCCTGGAAATCGACAACCTTCGCCAGATGCTGCTGGACCTGCTGACGACCCACAATCACAGGCCACGCAAGTCGCGCCGGGAGGGTTCGGCATGAGCCGCAAATACGCACTTGCCGAAAGCCCGGAGAGGTTCAGCAAGGAATGGTGGCTCACGGGCGGCAAAACGTTCTTCTGGGTGCTGATCGTCACCGCCCTCATCTGGGTGTACGCAGACCTTGAAAAGACGGAAAGCAAGGATGTCACCATCCGCATTCGCCTGACCACCGGCAACTCGGGCCAGGTCGAAATAGAGGGCGACGAGCACGAATACGAGGTCAAGTTCACCGTCCGAGGCAGCCAGAGCAGCATCGACCGCTACAGCAGGCAGCTTGGCGAGGCGGGGTGGATCGTCGATGTTGACGTTTCGCAGGGCAGACTCGGCGAGAACACATTCGATCTGGCGGAAGTGCTTGAAGCCAGGACCGGCCTGACCAAGAGCGGCCTGAGCATAAGCACCGTCGCGCCAAGATTCGTGCGAAGCATGCTGGTTAAGCCCACGCGCGAATTCCGCGGCAGAATGGTGCTGACAACGCCCGACGGCGGAGACCTGGTGTTCGCCGGAACCGCCGGCGCACTGCACAGGCGGGAAGTGGATGTCACGTTCACTGCCGAGGGCTCGCGAGAAGGGCTGGACGCACTGGCTCGCGGCGGCACGGATATTCCGGTGGATGTAGTCAGGTTCGGCCAGGGCGTGGACAACGTTTCCGTCGGCGACCTGCTGCGGTCAAGCCAGGCGTTCACCAAGAACGGCCTGGCGCTGCGGGCTGCGTCGCCCCAGACCATCCGCGTAGAACTGGACAGATCCGTCAAGATTCCCGATGTTGAAGTGCGTTTCAACGCCACCGGCGGCATGCTTGACGACGCGATTATGACGCCCTCCAGAATGGGCGTGACCGTGGCTCGCGGAAACGAAGATGCGCTCAAGGCCCAGCCAAGGCTCATACTCGAAACCGTCAGCACCGACCTGCGGACGTTCAACCCGCCCCAGCCGGTGCAGATAAACCCGGTGATCGCCGGCATTCCCGTTCGCCCGGATCAGCCGACCGTCGAAGTGTCCGGAAAGGTCGCCCAGTTGACCGGCGAAAAGACGCTTACCGTGCCGGTTCGACTTCTGACGCCCCAATCCTGGCCCGAAGACGGAACGTGGGAGCGATTCGTCCTTCGCAAACGAGACCCTGCCGACTGGCGGCGGGAGATCACCGTCAAAGGCCCGCGGGCGGAACTCGACAAGCTTCAGGCCCAGCAGGTCGAAGCGTACATCGTGCTTACCGATCTTGATCGAAGCCCGACCGAAAGCTGGCTTGAACGCCAGGTCGAGGTGCGTTTCACCCAGCCGACGCAGGCAGAAGTAGTCGGGCCGCTGCCCAAGGTGTTCTTTAGGCTTGAACCGCGTCCCCCGGCCGTCGAATAGCAGCGATTCGCCACGCCCCTCTGTGGACATTGCCCGCCCCAAGTGTATAGTTGATTGGGTATCCGTATTTTCCTGGAGGCAAATGGCTGAGTTAGATCGAACTGAGATGGGTGTGCAGGCCGAGCGGGCCCTTCTGGTCTCCGTCATGCTGCCGGATTCAAATGCCGATCCGCATGACCCGCTTGGAGAACTGCGCAATCTTGCCAAAACGGCAGGGGCGACGGTTGTTGACGAAATGGTCGCCAAGCGGGACCGCCTTAACCCCTCGATGTACATCGGAACCGGCAAGGCCGAGGAAATCGCCCAGCGAGTAGAATTCAACAACGTGGACGTTGTTATCTTCGACAACGATCTTTCCCCCGGCCAGATCCGCGAGCTTGAAGGCGCGGTCAACCGCAAGGTGATCGACCGAAGCGAGCTGATTCTCGACATTTTCGCCGCGCACGCCCGCACGAGCGAAAGCAGGCTTCAGGTGGAGCTTGCGCAGCTTGAATACACGTATCCCCGGCTGAGGCACATGTGGTCGCACCTTGAGCGTGTCGCCGGCGGGGCAGCCACCGGCGCGGGCGCGGTTGGCGGCATCGGAACCAGGGGCCCCGGTGAAAAGCAGCTCGAAATCGACCGCCGCCTGGTGCAGAAGCGTGTGTCGGTCCTCAAGCGACAGCTTGCCGAAATCGACAGCCGCAAGGTTCGCCAGGTTCGAAGCCGGCGGGACGTGTTCAGCGTGTGCCTTGTCGGCTACACCAACGCCGGCAAAAGCACGCTTATGAAACTGCTCACCGGCCAGGATGTCTACATAGCCGACAAGCTTTTCGCCACGCTCGACACCAAGACCAGCCGATGGAACCTCACCGAAGGCCAGACGGTGCTGCTCAGCGACACCGTCGGCTTCGTCCGCGACCTGCCTCACCACCTCGTCGCCAGTTTTCGCGCCACGCTTGAAGAGGCGATCTGGGCGGATCTGCTGATTCACGTCGCCGACGCATCGCACGAGCGGGTTGAACACGAAATCGCCGCCGTCAAGGCGGTGCTGGCCGAGCTTGGCTGCGAAGAGTCCGACACGCTTCTGGTGCTCAACAAGATCGACAAGATCAACGACCCGATGCGGTTTACGCTTCTTCGCAAGCAGTACGAGAATGCGTTGTTCATCTCGGCAGCGAGCGGCAAGGGCGTTGAGCAACTGGTCGAAACGGTGCTTCATCGCAGCGGCGGGGTTGTTGCGCGGGTTCACATCGAGGCCGACTTTCGCAACGGCAGGCTGATGCAGTTCATCAGCAAGCACGCGCAGATCATCCATCAGGATTTCAACGAAGACGTCGCCGTCATCGAGGCGGACATGCCCGAAAACCGCCTTGCCGAGCTGCGGATGTTCGGCAAATCGGTGGCGGTGAAGTAGCACCCTCGCCGGCCCCGTGCGGGGTCTATAATTCTCCGTTGCAAAGGAGAACCGCATGGCCGGTGAAATGTCGCGTCGTGACGTAATGAAACTTGCCGCCGCCGGCGCAATCGCAGCGGCGACATCCGGGCTGGATTCCGCATTGGCGCAGGCCGAGTCGTTCCCCGCCACACTGCCCGACACGTGGGCCAACGGCAAGTACACTCTGCCGCCGCTGCCTTACGCCGCCGACGCGCTCGAACCGCTCTACCAGGCGCGGGCGCTGGAGATTCATCACGACAAGCACCACCAGGGCTACGTCACCGGCCTGAACGACACGATGGAGAAGCTCTCGCAGGCCCGCAGTTCCAACAACTACAGTGACATTCGCTGCCTCAGCAGCAGTCTTGCTTTCAACGGCAGCGGGCACGTGCTGCACAGCCTGTTCTGGCGGTCGATGAGCCCGCAGGCTGCCCGCGGCGAACCAGTCGCACCCAGCGACGCACTTGCCGCAGCCATCAACCAGAGCTTCGGTTCATTCGACGCGTGCAGGTCGCAGTTCGCTGCCGCCGCGAAGGAGGTTATGTCCAACGGGTGGGCGATTCTCGCGTTTGAGCCGCTGTCCAGCCGGTTGGTCATACTCCAGGCCGAGCGGCACCAGGATATGACGATCTGGGGCGTGCGTCCGCTGCTGGTGTGCGACGTGTGGGAGCACGCATACTACCTTCAATACCAGAACCGCCGCGCCGAGTGGGTGGATGCGTTCATGAGGCTCGCCAACTGGCAGTTCGCCGGGGAGCGCCTGCGGCCTTCGGCAGCAGGCGCAGAGAGTTGAGGGTAGAGAGCAGAAAGCAGACGCACGCTGTGATGTAGATGCATCTGTATAACCAGCTCACATCCATCTCTCGAAAACAAGCGCGACGCTAGAGCCCCGCATTGCAATGCGGGGACCTGACTTTAGTCGCGGAGCGACACCTCGCCGTTGCATTTTGTTTTTTGTGCCATAATCCAGGCGTCAACCAAACAGCAAACGGCGAGGTTTCGCTGCGCGAAGGTTTCAGGTCCCCGCATTTCCATGCGGGGCTTCTTGCGTCGTGCTGGTTTCCACCTTGATTCCGGCATCTTGCGATAACGCGCGCCAAATGCGAGAATCGCCTCTGGTGTTCTCTGCATTACCGGGCAAAGGCCCGAGGAAAGGCGCATTACGATGATCAACGTGGCTCTGGTGGGAATTGGCGGATACGGCGCATCTTTGCTGAATACTCTGGCGAACTGCCAGGCGAAGGGCGTTTGCAAACTGGTCGCCGCCGCCGACGGCAAGGCGGGCGAACTTCCCCAGGCCAAAAAACTGGCCGACGAGAACGTGAAAGTATTCACCGACGCCCTGGCCATGTTCAAGGAAATGCGGGGCAAGTGCCAACTGGCGGTGATCGGCACGGGCATTCCCAGTCACGAGTTCCTGGCGACGGCGGCAGCAAGGCACGGGTTCTGCCTGCATCTCGAAAAGCCACCTGCCGCGACCGTGCAGGAAGTTGACAACATGCTCAAGGCGCTCGACGACAACGGCGTGTTCTGCCAGGTCGGCTTTCAGGCGGTGCACGGAAGCGGCATCCGCTTCCTCAAGCAGCGAATCGTCGAAGGCAGGCTCGGCGAACTGGTTTCGCTTTCATGCTTCGCCAACTGGCCGAGGTGGGATGCGTATTTCGCCCGCAACGCGTGGGCGGGGCGGCTTAAGGCGGGCGACACCTGGGTTCTGGACGGCCCGGCCACCAATGCGCTCTGCCACCAACTTGCCAACATGCTTCTGCTGGCAAACACCCAGCCGGGCAGATACGCCCAGCCGACCGCGGTCCGCGCCGAGCTGTACTCGGCAGGGACGGTCGAGGCGCACACCACTGCCGCGATCGAAATAACGACGGCCGGCGGCCCGAAGGCGTACTTCCTCGGCAGCCACGTCGCCCCTGCCGTCGACTGCCAGTCGGTCGGGCCGATAATTGTGATCAAGGGCTCGAAGGGCACGGGCGTTTACAGCCACCCCTGCCGCATCGACTACGCCGACGGAAGCTTCGAGGAACAGCAGCGGGAGAAGGATCCCAGCACGCTGATGATGCTCAACCTGATAGAAGCGGTGGAAAAAGGCGACGAGTCGCTGCTTCGCTGCCCGCTCGCGGAGGCTCGCAAGGCGGTTCTGGTGATCGACGGCGCCCACGAAAGCAGCGGGCGGGTTCACCACATCGACCAACCCCACGCCAGGGAAGTGGTCGAGGAAGAGGGCAGGCGGTTCGTCGTTGACGGCATGGAGGATGTGCTCAAAACCTGCGCCGACCAGTGCTTGCTGCCTTCGGATCTCAAAAACCCGCCCGCCTGGGCAGTCGCCGGCGAAGAGTTTAATCTGGATGCCTATAATCATTTTCCGCGGCGGTTTGCGATTCGATAGGACCGGCTCGATCTGTTCAGGCGGGCGGCCGAATATGCCCCGAACCATCCTGTCCGTCTGACGAATAGAATGTTGTGTCAACGCGATAGCCCACGCTCGTGTTGTGGTGTTGACAACTTGTGGTATAATACATATCGAGCATGGGAGCGGAGCGATTTGATGAGCATCGGCCAGAAACAGAGTGTTTCCAACCTGCGGTTCTACCTGTACGACCGGCCGCTGCACCCGGAATTCTTTGACATATATCACGACCGCCAGATCACCAAGTCCGCCTACGAGGCCCAGATATGGGTCACCGGATGCACTCATGTTATAGCCTTCATGGGCCAGGGCCAGTGCGCCGTTGAAGTCACCGCCGACGCCGAAACCGCCCTTCCGCAACGGGGCAAGTTGCTCGAAATGCCGTTCCGCGGCGAACGCGACCACGAGCGCAAGCGCAGCGACGGCATAAATTACATGATGAATTTCCAGGTCGAGTCGATGAGCGCCGACGTTTATTCGAAAACTCATCACGATCTCGCTCGCGTCGGCGCGGGTCGGGGCCTGTTCGTTCCGTTCCCGACATGGATGGCCCGCGG
>JAAYCO010000142.1 GCA_012729725.1 Planctomycetota bacterium | reverse complement strand
TTAAGAAGGAAACGCGGGCGGTATTCCAATGAGTGAATGGATCGACGCTGAAACTCGCGTCCGCCGGGCGCACCGGTTATACGAACAAGGCAGATGGGTCGAGGCTGCTGCCGAGCTTAGCGCAGCCATCGACGTCAATCCCATTAACCCCTCCTGGCACTTCAACCTTGGCGTCACATTTGAGGCCATGGAAGACTACGCACGCGCCTGCGAGGCGTTCCGCAAGGTGGTCAAGATTGACCCTCGCGACGTAGAGGCGATGAATTGCCTCGGCGTTAACATGACCCGTCTGGGCCAGTACACCGAGGCGCTCAAGCAGTTCGAACGCGTGCAGAAGGTGTCGCCGAAGTACGAGCCGTCCTACTGCAATCGAATTGTGACGTACACCGAGATGGGCGACTTCGAGAACGCCGAGTTGATGTTCTACCTTGCCCGGCAGATCAAGCCCAACTGCCCGCTGTGCTACTACAACATAGGGAACACGTTGTTCGGCCAGGGGCTTTACGAGCGGGCCATCGACTGCTGGCGCCAGACGCTCAAGTTCGACGCCGACCATCCCGACGCCAACATCCGCATTGCCGAAGCGTATTGGGCGATGGGCAATCTCAACGAGGCCCGACGCCACTATCAGCTTGAACTGACCATGGGCAACGAGGATGTCGATTCGCTGCTGGATTATGGCGAGCTGCTGGCGGAAATGGGCCAGGCCGATGAAGCCCAGCGCATCTTCAACAGGGCTTTGGACAAGGAATACGACAATCCTTCCGTTCATTACTGCATAGGCGAGCTGGCGATGTCGCGCGGCAATCTGGTTCAGGCAGAGGAAGAATTCCACATCGTGCTTGAACTGGACGACGACTACTCCGGCGCTCACATGCGGCTGGGCGAGGTGCTGCTGAAACGCAACATGCTCAAGAACGCCGCGAAGAACCTGATCATTGAACTTAAGCGGTCTTCGGACGATCCTGAAATGCTGCGCGAGTTGGCGGGGCTGCTTCAGCAGGCTTCGCGCCTGCGCGAGTCCAACATCGCCCTCCAGAGACTGGTCGAACTCAAGCCCGACGACGCCGATGCGCATCACGAGCTTGCGGTCAGTTGCTTCATGATGGACAAATACGGCGAGGGCATCCGCTCGTGCCGCCGGGCGTTGAAGCTGCGAAACAACTTCGCCCCGGCCCTGTACAACCTGGCGCTGGCCTATCACAAGCTCAATCGGCCCAAACGGGCAAAACGCTTCGCCTCGCGGGCTCTGACCGCATCGCCAAACGAGCCTCAGATCCGCAACTTGTGCAGGCATCTGGGCCTGTGGAGCCTGCGCAGAATCGTCGGCTCGTGGTGCCGCCGGGCGCTGAAGAAAACTCGCGCCTTGACACGCGCCAGGTGATCATGCCTCCGGGCGGCTTTCCGCTTGCGGCGCCTTATTGGACAATGGAGCAATAATGCCTTCGTCAAACCGTCGTCCCGTCGTTCTTGTAACCGAGCCAATGAGCCCTCGTTCGCTTGAGTATCTCAAGCTTCATGCCGAGGTCCGCCATGCGCCCAAGGAACAGGCGGCGGAGGCGGTTGCCGACGCCGATGCGCTTGTGGTGCGGACCTACACCCAGGTTAACGAGGCTCTCCTGGCCAAGGCGGGGCGGCTGAAGGTTGTCGCAAGGGCGGGCGTTGCCCTTGAGAACATCGACGTGGCTGCATGCAGAGCGCATGGAGTGGAGGTTGTTCACACGCCGGCCGCCAACACACTTGCGGTGGTCGATTACACGATCGGCGCGATCGTCATGCTCAACCGGCGATACTGGCCCATCACCAGCCCGCTGAGCGACAAGGATTTTCATGAAGCCCGCAACCAGATGTTCGGCCGATTCCTGGCGGATATGACGCTGGGCATTGTCGGGCTGGGCAGGATCGGCAGCAGGGTTGGAAGGGCGGCTGCCGCGCTGGGAATGAAGGTGCTCTACAACGACATCCTCGACATCAAGACCGATTACCCCGCGACGGCGGTGGATAAGGATACGCTCTACGCTCAGAGCGACCTTGTCACCATTCACGTGCCCGTAACGAAGCTGACCGAGAAGATGATAAACGCCGCCACGTTGGCGAAGTTCAAGCAGGGCGCGCAATTCATCAACGCCGCCCGCGGCCAATGCGTTAACTACCATGACCTGGCGGATGCGATTCGAAGCGGCAGGATATCCGGCGCCGTCATCGACTGCCACGATCCCGAGCCGCCGCCGGCTGATTACCCCATGTACGCCGTCGCCGGAGAAAATGTCATCCTGACCCCGCACGTGGCTGCCCGCGTGCCCGCGGCGATGGAGCGAATGAGCGACGTTGTTTATGACGTTATCGCGGTGCTCGAAGGAAAAACGCCCCAGTACCCCGCGCCTCAGGAAACTGACTGAAGCGCTGAACCGCCACCCTTGCGCGCCAGCATCGGCTGGATGATCAGTTGCACAATCACCGATGCCGCCATTATCGCCCCCATGACGGGATACGCCCAGCGTATGCCGGCGAATTCGGCGATGTAGCCTCCGCCGAAGGATCCCAATGCAAATCCAGCGCCAAGCGTGAACTCGTGAATGGCCATCGCCGAGGCCTTACTCCTGCTGCCCGCGGCGCTGTAATAAATGTGCGATGCGTATGTCAGCGTGCTGCCCGGCATGACCAGGACGGCAAATATGAACAGCATCAGCGGCCCCTGAGCCAAGCCCACCAAACACAGCAGCACAGCCGACCCAAGTTGCGCGCATGCGAGCATCCAGAGGCCAAAATGCCATCGCTGCGTCCTGCCCCACAGGAAGAAGGCAATGGCCATCGAGAAACTTATCGCGCCCGCCAGCAGCGAATTGAAGTTTGGCCCGAGGTTCATTTCCTTCAGCAGTTCGAGCAGCGGGGTGCGAAGGGCGCCCAGACCCGCCCAGCCTGTAAGGAGTCCCAACCTGCTGGCTATCAGGAAGCTGTGGAGTTTATGATCCCGCTCAGCCGGCTTGGCAGATTCGTTTGGCTTGCCGGCCAGTGTCCGCCGGCTGCGGGCAATGCCCAGGCAAATCAGAACCACAACCGACATGAAAGCGCAAAGAATGAACGGCGCCCACTGACGCCAGGTGAGTATCGGCCCTCCCGCCAGAAAGCCGACGATGTTCCCGGTGGTCCAGCTTGTGTTGAATAACCCCACGCGACGGTTAAGGTTCTTGCCGGTGTGCCCCGACGTCACCCATCCCATCAGGGGCGGCCAGAGCATGCCAAGCAGCAGTCCCATAAGACTCGTGGCGCACATTATCTGCCAGACCGAATTGAGCAGCGGCGTCAGCAGGTAGATGATTGTGGTCAGGCCCGTGCCCGCCAGGATAACGCGCTTCACGCCCCACTTGTCCGCCCTGGGCCCGACCAGAAGCACGCTCAGCAGGTATACCCCCATGTACAGCCCGCCAACAGCTCCGACAGCGGCAGGGCCGCCGCCCAAAAATTTCACGCGCCAGGGCAAGGCCACGTAAAGTATGCCCGTCACCGCGGCGCTCAGGAACGCCGAAAGCATCAGGGCCCATGGCCCCAGCCTCCAGTTTTGATAGAACAGCTCGAATGCCTTGCTCATCGTCGGCACTGGAGCGGTATTGCGATTCGTCCGGCTCATCATGCATCTTCCAGCAAAGCCGCAGACACTATCCATTGTGGACGCGCAAGGCAAGAAGTAAACGTGGCGAGCCTGCTACAGCTTTCGGTCCAGACGGCGATACTGAATCGCCTCGCTGAGGTGGTGCGGGCTGATGGTTTCGCATCCGGCGAGGTCGGCAATAGTGCGGGCGATACGCAGAACTTTGTCGTGCGCCCTTGCCGAAAGCCCCATCTCGCTCATGGCGTGACGCAATATGGTTTCGCCCGCGGCGTCGAGCACGCAGAACTTTCGCACCAGACGGGGCGGCATGCTGGCGTTGGTGATTACGGCCTCGCCGTTGACGCCGCCGGTGAAACGCCTTCGCTGTATCTCGCGGGCTTTCATGACGTCCTGGCGCATTTGATCGCTTGTCAGCCCGTTGCCCTGCACGCCCTGCGCGCGAAGGTCGCGCCACGGAACCGGCGGAACCTCGATGTGGATATCTATGCGATCAATCAGCGGCCCCGACACCTTTGACATATATCGCTCGATCATGTTCGGCGAGCAGTTGCACTTGCGCTTGGGATCGGTGTAGTAGCCGCAAGGGCAGGGGTTCATGGCCGCCACCAGCATCAGCCGCGCGGGGAACTTCAGCGTGGAGTGAACGCGGGGTATCGTGACGAATCCGTCCTCAAGCGGCTGGCGGATCATCTCCAGCGTGGCACGCGCGAATTCAGGAAACTCGTCCAGAAACAGCACGCCGTGGTGGGCAAGCGAAACCTCGCCGGGCTGGGGAATTGCTCCGCCGCCGATCAGCGAGGCCGCACTGGCCGAGTGGTGGGGCGTTCGCACGGGACGCACCGCCATGAGCGACTGGCCCGGCTCAAGCAGCCCGCGCGAAGAGTAGATGCGAGTGGTTTGCAGCGACTCCTCAAGCTCCAGCGGCGGCAGGATGGTTGGAATTCGCTTGGCGAGCATCGTCTTTCCGCTTCCCGGCGGGCCTATCATCAACAGGTTGTGATGCCCCGCGGCGGCAATGGTGAGGGCTCGCTTTGCCGATTCCTGGCCGCGAACGTCGCCGAAGTCGCAGTCGTACTTGCTGCACACGCTGAACACGGCAGAGAGATCCACAACCTTGGGATCGATCGGCAGCTCGTCCGTCAGAAAGCCCACAGCCTCGCACAGGTAACTTACCGGAATGACATCAACGCCTTCGACCACCGCAGCCTCGGGCGCGTTATCTGCGGGAACGATCACGCCTCGCTTGCCCAGGGCGGCCGCCAGCATGGCGGTGGCCAGCGCGCCTCGCACGGGGCGAACCCTGCCGTCGAGGGCAAGCTCGCCGATGAGCAGGTAATCGTTCACCTTGTCCGAATCGAAGACGTCGCCGGCGATGCAGACGGCGACTGCAATCGGCAGGTCGAGGGAAGCGGAATCTTTCTTCACGTCAGCAGGGGCAAGACTGATCGTCACCTTCGGGCCGGGCCAGCGGTATCCGCCGTTCCTCATCGCAGCCTGAATTCGCGACACGCATTCCTTCACCGACGCCTCAGCCAGCCCGACAAGCCGCAGCTCGCCGCTATTCCCCGCGGAGACATCCGCCTCCACTTCGCATGCTATGGCGTCTATGCCTTGAAGAATGCTGCTGTGAACACGTGAAATCATCACCCACCTCACTCAGATCAGCTTGTCCCGATGGGAAGATGCTAACCATGCCGAGGCATCAAAGCAAGATTGTATTTCGACCAGACGTGTCACATGGCTCTATTTCCACGATACCGCTGATCAGCCAACGATAACGCCCTATGCCGCCCGGGGGATTCGCTTGCAATCTGGATTCCTGATGATAAAGTGCGCGCTGTGCCGGGCTGTTCCGGTAGTATTGTTTGAGAACAAGAGCCAGAGGGCCCTGCGTGCCAGAGAGTGCCGCGGGCAGTGACACCAGCGCAAATGGAGGTTGCTGTGAGCCGGACCGAGCTTTCGTCTAGAGAGATTGTCAAGCGATGCATCGAATTCCGTGATCCGCCGCGGATCGCCATGGACTTCGTGACGATTCCAGTCAATGGACGGCGGTGGCAGTTCAGCGACTTCGCCTGCGTCGGCTATGGCGTCGATCCTGGCTTCAAGCCCGCCATGCCGGGCCAGACGGAATGGGGCTTCGTGCTGGATTCGCCGGACCCGACTGGCGAAAACATGGGCGAGCCCCGCCACAATCCGCTGGCCGAGGGCTGGGGCATGCTGGACACGTATCGCTTTCCCGACTTTGATAATCCCATTCGTTACGCCGGTGTTGCCGATCGCATTGCCGCCGCCCGTGCAGCCGGAAAGTACATTTACGCCCCGATAACCGGACTGGTGTATCTGCCTCAGGCGCTGCGGGGGATGGAAAACTGGCTTACCGATGTGGCCCTGGAGCAGGAGAACCTTGGCCGCCTGCTGGATCGCCTGTTGGAGATCAATCTCAAACTCATCGATGTCTTCCACAGCCTTGGCGCCGATGGCGTAATTACCTGGGACGATATGGGCATTAACGATCGCGCCTTCGTCAGCCCCGCGATGTTCAAAGAGCTGTTTGTTCCGCGATACCGTCGGCAGATCGACGCCCTGCACGACCGCGGCATGCACCTGTTGCACCATTGCTGCGGCCGCGTCTGCGAATACATGGACATCTTCGTCGAGAACCACTGGGACGTGCTCCAACTCGACCAGCCGTGCCTCATGGGCATCGACTATCTCGGCGACAATTACGGCGGAAAGATATGCTTCTGGAACCCGGTTGACATCCAGAAGACCATGCCGACGGGCGACGCCGGCGCCATCGCCGACGAGGCCCACCATCAGATCTGGGCGATGGGGCGACATAATGGCGGATTCATGGTGAAGGCCTACCAGCAGCCCAACGCCATCGGCCTGACCACTGCCGCCCTGGAAGCCCAGTATCAGGCGTTCATGAAATACGGCAACTATCCGCTCGAACCGTATCACGCCAAATAATGATCTTTTGGGGAAGAAGAAG
>JAAYCO010000020.1 GCA_012729725.1 Planctomycetota bacterium | reverse complement strand
GGCCGGGCCGGTCACAAGCGTCACGTTGTGCCCGGCCTGGTGAAGACCTTCGCAGGTGAGAATAGTGTTTTCCTGTGCTCCGCCCAGGATCAGCCTGGTAATAACGTGACAGATGTTCATCAGGTCATAGTCCTTGAGCCGCCGCCGGCCGTCAAGCTTTTCACGCCGATCAATGCCCGCGGGTTCAACGTATATTGAGGATGCGGACCATCGGCCAGAACAGCAATCTCAGGGCGGGCTTTATTGTCGCGCGGTTTTCAGTAAAATAGCTGATCCAGGCATACATCCGCACATTGTCAGCCGGAAAGGGCTTATGCAATCCACCATAAAAACACTAGTGCTCGTGGCCGCCTTCATTGCGGCCCTTGGCCCAAACGGTATCAACGCCTTTGCGCAACAGTCCGCTGAATCGGCGCCGGCCGAACTGAGCAGGCTTGAAGAGATTCGCGCCCGCCGCGTCGAAACAGAGCAGGAACTAAAGGCTGTGCAGGCCCGCTCGGCAGCGCTGGACAAGACGTTCACAAACGTCAGCACGATGGTTGAAACCGTCGGCCTGACGGACGGCGTCGGAAACCTGCTTCGCAGATACCGCTCATCCCTGGGCGACGTAAGGCAGGATCGTCTCGACGCCCATGATCGACAGGATGCAATCGCTCGCACGCGCGTGGAGCTTTTTGAACTCAACGAAAAGCTTTCCAATTTGCATCACTCGCAGGGGCGGCGGGCCCGCGCGGATCTTGTGGCCCTGATTCAGGAATACGAGCTTCTTGTTTCGGCGCTGGTGGAAGTGGATTCAACCTACATGCGCCTCATCGAGCGCACCGAGGATTTCAGGCGTTACATCGACGAGAGGTTCCTTTGGGCCAAGAGCGCTCCGGCGCTGCAAAGAACCGACATTGACCGAAGTCAGGAAGCCCTCTCCTGACTGGCAGCGCCGGGCGAGTGGCTTGTCGCGGTCAAGGCGTTTGTGCGAGATATTGGCGGCAACCCCATCAGCCTTATCTACATGCTGGCGGTGCTTGCGCTTCTGGCGTCTCGCGGGCGGCTTGAGAAAGTTCTGCTTCGCCAGGCGCGGCATGGACAGGCCCGCGATTCGCTCAAGCCGACATCGGTGGCTGCGCTTGTCACAATAGCGCTTTCCTCGGCCTGGCCGCTGCTTATTGCGTTCGTCGGGTGGCGATTGACGCACGCACAGCAATCGGTGCTGGCGGTTGCGATTGGTCACGGGCTGGTTGCTGTCGGATGCATGCTGTGGCCGGTCATGTTCCTTCGGCGCGCGTCGATGAAAGGCGGCCTGGGCGAGGCGCACTTCGCCTGGCCGGTCGAATCAATGCAGGCCCTGCACAGTGGCGTGGGACGGTTTGCGGTAATTCTTGCTCCTCTGGTGCTTGCGGCTGCGATCATGCAGGCCCAGCCATCTCGCGCCTACGCCGATAGCCTGGGGCGGTTGCTGACGATGCTGTCGCTGCTTGTGTTCTCGGGCGCAATGGCGTCGCTGCTCCAGCCGACGGGCAAGACCCTGGGGCCGGCGCTGGCCAGGCATCCTCACGGCTGGCTATGGCGCACCAGGCACACGTGGTACGCCGTCGCGTGCATTGTTCCCGTTGTGCTGGCGATTGCGGCAGGCATGGGCTACCACTATACGACGCTGCATCTTTCTTACAGAATCCTGCTGACGCTTTTGCTGATCGTGGGCCTGTGTTCGTGCACGGCATGCTCATGCGGTGGTTCCAGATCGCCCGCGCCCGCCTTGCGGCAAGGGCGGCGAGCATGGCGAGTCAAAAGGTTGAAATCGGAGGCGCCGCCGAGGATCAGCCCGAAATACAGCCCGAAGCCCAGCCGCCAATCGATCTCAACGCGGTCAGCAAGCAGACGGGGCAGATCATGAAGTATCTGCTTGGCGGCATGCTGCTGATAGGCATGTGGCTTATCTGGGCCGACATCCTTCCGGCGCTGATCATGCTCAAGCAGGTGCAGTTGTGGACGGCCGTCACCGCCGTAACGCTGGTGGACCTTGGCCTGGCGATTATCATGCTGGTGCTCACAGTCGCCGCAGCCAGAAACATTCCCGGCCTGCTTGAACTGGCCGTGCTGAGCCGGCTGCATTATCTGGACATGGGCGCCAAGCACGCAGCCGCAACGCTGGCCCGCTACGTGATCGTCGCCCTGGGCCTGACCATAACGTTCCAGGTGCTGGGCCTTCAGTGGGATCATGTTCAATGGCTTGTCGCCGCAATGACCGTTGGCCTGGCCTTCGGCCTTCAGGAGATTTTCGCCAACTTCGTCTCCGGCCTGATCATCCTCGTGGAGCGCCCCATCCGAGTTGGCGACGTTGTCACCGTCGGAACCGTCAGCGGAACGGTCAGCAGGATTCGCATCCGCGCGACGACCATCGTGGACTGGGACCGCAAAGAGCTTATCGTGCCCAACAAGACATTCATCACCGACAAGCTGGTGAACTGGACGCTGAGCGACACCGTGCTTCGAGTCGTCATTCCGGTTGGAATTGCGTATGGATCCGATACCGAGAAGGCCAAGGCCCTGCTGCTCAAGGCGGCGGAAGATCACGAGCTTGTGCTCGATGATCCCGCTCCCTCGGCATTGTTCATGTCGTTCGGCTCCAGCAGCCTGGACTTTGAGCTAAGGGCGTTCGTCGGAAAAATTGGCGACCTGCTGCCGGTGCGGCATGAGTTGCACATGGCTATCGACGAGGCATTCAAGGCCAACGGCATCGAGATCGCCTTCCCGCAGCAGGACGTGCATTTGCGGACGATAGCGCAGAATGTTCCCGAAAACGAACTGCTGAAGAAATAGGGCTTATTTGCGGTGCTTCTGAATGGCCTTCTGAAGAGCCAGTTCCTCAAGCATCTTGGAGAAGCTGATGGTCGTGGTTTTCGACTTCTTGCTGATGTACTCGGCGTCGAGCTTGGCGTAGAGCTCTTTGGTCAGGGCCTTCTCGACTTGCGCCTGGGCCTGCTCGAAAGAGGCAACCTTTGCGGGCTCCACTTTGAGGGCCTTGACGATATAGAACCCGTCGGGGGTTTCGATGATGCCGCTGACCTGGCCCTCTTGCAGCGAGAACGCCGCCTTTTCGACGGCCTCCTCTTTAAAGTTGCCTGCCTCCATCATCGGCCAGACGCCCTCATCGCCGGCGCGGGGGCCTTTGGAAAACCGCTTTGCAACGGCGCCGAAACTCTCGCCGGAATCCAGCGCCGCCTTGGCCTGATCGATCAGCCCCCGAGCTTCGGACCTGGCCGCCAGACGTTGATCCTCGCTTGCACGCGCCGGCGCAAGCGCGGAAATCGGCACGGATATCAACTGCATAGACACCCTGGCGGGCGTCGAATACTCCGCGGCGGCGTTGCGATTGTAGTAGTCCAGCAGCATGGACCGGCTGACCTGAACGAGCGGTTTGAACTTGATGTGCATGTAAAGATCAACCGTCATCCGGCGTCGCTGTTCTCTGAGAACATCGTCGAGGGTCGTGCCTCGTTCGATTTGAATCTGTTCGAGCCTGCTCTTGCTGCCGCCGGCTTCGGCGACCATCGCCTGAAGCGTCTTCTGGATTTCGTCGTCGATGTACTTCTTCTGACCGTCGGCAAGCCTGGCCTGCGCCTCGTCGTAGATCAGCGCGATGCGAATCTGGTTCTGGATTTCCTGCTGGATGATCCACAGCGCCTGGCGGCGGAACGCATCCTCGCTAAGGTGCGGCGGGAGTTCCGCAAGAGCATTGGCTGCCGAGCTGAGCAGCTCTTCGATGGTGATGTAGGTGTTGTTGACCTGAAAGCCATACGCGCCGATGACCTTGGCGTTCCTGGGGTCCACATCCGCGGGCTCGGCGATGGTGCGAACCTTGGGCTCCGCCGGCTTGGTCGTGGGGGCCCCAGCCGCCCGTTCATCCGCGGCGACGACCAACGCTTCATCCCGCGGCTCATCCAACGGCGCTGCCTGCTCGATCGGCTGGATGATTGGAGGCTGCTTCCTGCTGAACCAGTGGCGGTTTCCACAGCCGGCGGCGAGAAGAACCCCTATCAGGATCGGTATCAGGTTGTGCTTTATGACCATCATTCACCCATTTGAGGATAATTTGCAGGAGCTTCACCGGGCAAAGCCAAGTCAGCCTATGGAATACTATAGCATGCCAGTGCCGGAAGCAATGCTCGCCGAGCGAACTACTGCGTCCAAACCAATTTGCGACATGTCGGGGGCCTGTATCACCGTCACCTTCGGCCCTATCGGCGCGAAGTGCCTGCTGGACGACGGACCGAACAACACGACGCAACTTGCGCCGGCGACGGCGGCAAGATGCGATACCCCGCTGTCATTGCCGACGTAAAGCCTGCATCGCGCCAGCAGGCCCGCCAGGCGAGCCAACGAAGGGCTGCGGAGAACGGAATGCCGACGCTCCAGTTCCTCGACAACCGCCGTATCGAGACGATCCAGCTCGACCGGCCCAAGGATGAAAACCGGCTTGTGCCCCGATGATTGCAGCACGTCGGCAAGCTCAAGAAACAGGCACAAGGGCCAGCACTTGTCCGCGCCGCCTGAGCCGGGATGAATGAAAGTGCAGCCGTCATAGGCATCCGCCGAGGAGGCCGGGAATCGCCATGGCGCCGCACTAACCGGCCCGGCGACGCCGAGCATCTCAAGCCATAGCGAAACAAGATGCCCGTCGTACCGCGCGGGCGGACGCACGGGCAGGAACGTCGCCTGGGCACAGCCGCACAGGCTTGATAATCTCTGTGAAGGTTCATCGCCGCCACCGCCCAGGCAACTGACGAGCCGGTCAAAGCCTCCCAGCATGCCCGCAAGCCGGCATTGATCAAGCGGGGTTGAAGAGAAGACTTCGTGCATCGGCAGAAGATCGAAATCCAGCGTTTCCTGGACCACCCCCGCCGTCTTGAGCAGCGAGGCCTTCTGGCCGGATGCTATGAGCGTTCTGGGGCCGGGGGTCATTTCCAGCAGCCTGCCGAAGAGAATCACGTCGCCAAGGGCGCCGCTGTGAACGGCAAGCAGGCCTCGGTTTCGGCCGGCGTGACGCGGCTTCATCTTGGAAAGTCCCCCTCGGGCTTGCGGAACATGTTGGCGACCAGCGTTTCCAGAACGAGCACAACCACGGCGATCGTGCTGAGCAGGCCCCACCAGTTGCGCGGCTCGGCGGCTATGGCGGCCTGCGAATGAACGTCCTGCACGCTCTGGCCGATGTGAACATGCTCAAAGCCCGAAGCGGACAGCATCTCCCTGATCCTGTCCTGCGACACCCGCTCAAGATCGCCTTCACGGGCGTCGGGGTTGACGGCGAAACACCCAGCCGCCTCGACATCGCCGTTTCGCGCCTGCCACTGGTAGAAACCAACATCAGCGGTCTGGCTGAACACTGCCGACATGCCTTCATTGCTCGCCCGGGCCTTCACCGTTTGCCGGCCGGCGCCGGGCATGTCCACAACGACGTCAACCTCGGGAGCGCGCGAGTCCGCAAAACCGGGAACTATTCGAACCTGCGAGCCGCAAATATGGTCAACGTTAGATCCGTCCCCGCCCTGCCTGGCAAGCAGGCTCATCCGCAGCACCATCGGCAGAAACAGCCCGCTCTTGGGCAGGCTGCTCCAAAGCGGGGATGCATCCGTCGCCACCAGCACAACCTTGCCGCCGCCCGCGACGCCCTCGACGATAAGCGGTTGCGAGTTCTTAAGGTGGACAAGCCCCCGAGCCTGGGCGGATGGCGTCAGCGGGTAGTATCTCTGCACGACAACGCCAAGATAATCGCTTTCGTTGGGAAACAGATCCTTGAAGAAGCCGTGCCTGACGTCCACTGCCGCAACGGACTGGCCCTCGGCGCTGAAGCCGATCTCGCCTACTGCCGGGCCGATCACCCCTGGAAGAATCGCGCCCAGCGCGGCGTTGTAATTTTCGACATCCACCCTCGGGCCCAGAAAGAAGACAGCCCAGCCGCCCGCTTGCACATAGTCCCGCAGGGCCTGCGCCTGGGCCGGCGCGACGGATGGAACATCGCAGAGGAAGACTATGTCTTTGCCCGCCAGCGCCTGCGGCGAAATCGCGGCCGATTCAACCTTGCCGGCGTTTATGTGCCACCGCGGCGCATCCTCGCCAAGCGGTTCCAGGGCGATGCCTACGACGGCAGCGGCTTCCATCAGCGGCTGCTTGCCGTCCCCGCCGTCGCCAACCACCAGCGCCTCGACCCGCCCGCCTATGTTCAGGGCCAGGCGGCGGGAGTTGTCTTCCATCAGGTCGTCGGGCGTTTCAATCGCCACCTCTATGTTGGCGGGCCCCTCCTGCGTGAAGGAGTAACCGAATTTGCAGTCCGCCTGCGAGCCTTCGCCGCCCGCCGGCGCCAGCGTCGCCGCCACCGGCCCGGAGGCGAGCACGCCGTTGACCAGCAGCGAAACCTCGACCGTCTTTTCCATGGGCGAGTAGTTCTTGAGATTGGCAGTCACTTCAACCTGGTGATCGACGATGCACTTGCCTTGCACCGAGACGCCGGACACGCCGACGTTCGTCACGTTCGCGTTGCCCGCGTCAATGATCATCAGCGACAGTCCGGCGCCGCCGGCGGCCAGACGCATCTGGTCTATGTTCTCGAAAGAGGCCCGCTGAAGATCGGTGAACAGATACACCGTTCGCTGGGCCAGCGGATCGGCAAGCAGGTCGGCAGCCTCGCTGAGGATTCGACCCGCGCTTGCCCCTCGATGCGCCAAGGGAAGTTTCTCGATGCGGGCTCGCAGCAGATCCAGCCGGTCGGTAAGCTGCGCCTCGTCATCGTCGAACGGAACGGCGGCGACAACGGCGGCCTTGGCGGGTCGCACTTCCTTTTCAAGATTCAGTAGCGCCAGGGCCTGAGTTTTCGCCCT
>JAAYCO010000019.1 GCA_012729725.1 Planctomycetota bacterium | reverse complement strand
TGTGGTCGTCCAACGCTCGCAAGAACAATGGGTCCATCGGGCCGCGGCTGAGGCATTATGCATTGCCCTACGGCGACATGCGCAGAGCCGCCAACTTCATCAGCACCGCCAATCTTCTTGGCGGCAATGCGCCGGTTGCAACAGTCGTGTGCGTCGGCAACCAGTTTCGCACCCTTGGCGCCAAGCGAAAGCTCAAGGAGTTGATGATTGTCTCCACAGGCAGGAGCGAACAGGCCGCCGTCAACCAGATTGCCGCCGAACGGGAGCACGTCGATGGCAGGATAGCCGAGCTTCGCCGAAAGTACGCCCGGCACACGAAGATATTCACCGGCCCGACGCAGGTTGCCAGTTTCGCCAAACGCCTCTCGGCGCAAACGCTTACCAACATCAACTATCCCGGCCTGCTGGGCAAACGCCGGCAGCACAAGGTTTGCTATTACACACCCGCGAAGCACTACGGCACCTTCTACCTGTGGGACATGGGCATGACCGGCATCGGCATGTCATCCGTCGCCCCGGATCAGGCGAGCGATCTCTTCCGCCAGTATTTCCCCGCCGATGACTGCGTGCCCTTCCTGGCCTGGGGAACCATGCTGCCCTGCCACGTCTTCATGTACTGGAACTATTACCAGGTCACGCGCGACCGGGCGTTCCTGTCCGACAACTTCCACCTGGCCATGAGGATGTACAACTTCTTCGCCGGGCATGACAAACGCTCCAGAATCCGTGACGCGGCGACGGGCCTGCTGAGCAACTACGGGTATTTCTGCAACGCCGGCGGGTGGGACGACTACCCCGCGCAGCAGCGTTACCATCAGATCGGCTCGAACAGGATATTCCCCGTCGTCTGCACCGCCCAGACCGTTATTGCCGCAAAGATGCTCCGCCTGGCTGCACTTGCGCTGGACAAGAAGGCCGAATACAAGAGCCTCTGCGCAGACATCGAACAACTCGAGAACCTGCTGTACAAGCACCATTGGAACGAGAAGGCGGGGCTGTTCTCATACTATGACGACCGCGATCCGCACAACCGATTCATGACCATCGACGGCGAGGAAGCCAACAAGGGCCTCGACGGGCTCTTCGGGCTGGCCAGCGGCTCGCTGAAACCAGAGCACGTGGAGCTATTCGTCAAAACGATTACCGATCCAGCCCGCTTTCTCTCGCCGTTTGGCCTGACCACGGTTGACATGACCGCGGGATACTACAAGCCCGGGGGTTACTGGAACGGGCACGTCTGGGCGCCGCCCTCGTGGTTCTTCTTCCGAGGCCTGCTGAATTACGGGCGCGTGTCACAGGCGAAAACCCTGGCCAGCAGGGTGATACGCTCGTTCATGAAAGCATCCGCAACACATGGCTATATAGTAGAATGCGTGGACAACCGCCTGGGACATCCCGAGCACGTGCCGTATTTCTCGGGCCTGACGGCCCCGCTTCTTGACCTGATCGGCTCGCTTTACGGCCCAAGAAGCACCACAACGGGACCAGACGTGGACGCCGAGCTCTCTCGAACAAAGCTCGGCTGGAACCTGAAGGTCACAAGCCCGACGCATCGCGGATGGACCGGCATATTGCTTACGCTTGACGCCAATCGACGGTACGCGATGAAGCCTTCAGGCGGCAGCGTGGTGCAGATCAAGTCTGATGCTTACGGAAAGGCGTGGTTGCGCCTGGACCTGCATTCCGATCGCACCGACGTGACGATCACGCCGGCGGAAGCATCGAAACCATAGCCGGTCATTCGCCGGCGCGGCGTCTTTGGCGGGCGGCTCGCATGGCCGAGATGACATCGTCATCGCCCTGGGCTTGGGGCGCTTTGGCGGCAGTCTTCCGCACCGGCGGCTGCGTTTTCTGGGGCAATACTGGCGTTTCTTCTTCGCCCGGCGGCTGTTCGGCTGAGGATTGGTCCTGAACTGCCGCCGCGGGGGCGGCCTGGCGCTTTGGCCGCCTCGGCAGGCGAAGCCGCAGGCGCGGCAGCTTAAGCCTGTCCAGCAAGCGAGTGCGCCTCTGGAGCACTTCAAGCCCAAGCAGCAGCCCCGCCGCAAGCAGCAGCCACGGGCGAAGTTCGATGAACCTGGGGTACGCAGGCATATCTCGCCAGATTCGTGAAAGGTCGATTCTTTCCTTGCCTCCGGTGGAGTCGGCAAGACTTTCGAGCGTGGCCTGGCCGCTCCTTCCGTCGTTGCGGCGGAATTCCGGCGAATAGGGCAAACACACCGGTGAAAGCGTCGCCTGCATGCCGTTGACGCAAACGGTGGCAAGGGCTGTTTCGCCGCTGTCGAGAGGCACGCGCGCGACAAGCTCATCGGGGGCGGACCATTGCATTCGCAGTGTCTGCGTGTGCGGCGCGGCGCTTCCGCGAAGAATCGTCACCTCCGGCAGTGATGACGGTGGCAGTTCGTCGCCCTCCACATCCAGCAGCAGGCGGACACTGAGCATGCCGTCGGAAAGCGTCTGCGTCGCCAGCATGTTTCGAGGAAGCGGATTGGTTCTTCCCGCGGTCCATCGCGCCAGCGACGTGAAGAACTCGCCAACACTGCCCCAGGAACCGATATCGCCGGTGTACGGGCCGTCCGCCTGGCCCGTATAGCAGAGCACCCGCCCCGCGCCCACGCGCCAGCTTGCCACAAGCGGGGCCTTGTATTCATCTTTCGTCACAGCGCCAAGCGACGCCTCGGGGCGAATGTATGTAAGATTGTAGCCGCCAACATTTGGCAGCGATTCGGGCGACCAGCCTGTAAGCGACACCAGGCCCCCCGCCGCCTCGACCGGCGTAGGCTCGTCCACAAAACTGCTTCTGGCGACGATGAACGTGTCCTGCGCGAACAGCCTTGGCAGGTCTTGCGCGCTGTTGGTGAAGTACATCCTTCCGCCACCGCGAGCGGCTACGTCTTTGAGCAGGGCCGCGTCAGTGTCGGATTCAGACCCCAGGCCGATAACGCTGCACGTGATGTTGGACTGGCGGCACTTTTCCAGAAGCTCGCGATATGCGCCCGGTTCTTCCGAGTCGGCTGCGTCCGCGAAAAGTATTATGTGCCGCGTTTGCGACTGCGCCTTGCTGAGCATTCCCGCTGCCGTGTTCAGCGCCTCAAAAACGTAGATGCCTCCGCCCGACGATGCTATTTGCAGAATCTTCGATCGCGAGAGGCCCTTGTCCTTGACGCCCTCCAGCGGGGTGATGACGTGGGCGGAAGTGTCCACCGCCAGCACGCCCATCTCGTCCATGGGTGAAAGCAGGTCCAGCACCTGAGCGGTTCCCAGATTGGCCAGATCCATTTTCGTTCTTCCCCCGCCGACTGAAGCAGTCATGCTGCCCGACCGGTCGAGGGCGACAACTATGGCCACCGCAAGCTTTCTGTGCTCGCGCCTGAGTTCCATGGTCACCGGCATGATCTCTTCCAGCACGCTTCGGAAATATCCGCCCGTTCCGAATCCAGCCTTGCCGCCGGTCATCATCAGTCCGCTGCCGGTGTGGCGCACCCAGGCGGCGATGACCTCCTTTGCCGAACCGGGCAACATGTCGGCGGGCGTATCTTCCAGAACAACCGCCGAGTAGTTTGCAAGATCCTCGATGCTCCATCTCCCCGCCGGCGCCCGCCTGACATCAACGCTCAGCCCCCCTGCCTTCAGCAACTCCGGCAGGCCTGACGGCGCATCGCCGCCGTAAACGCACAGTATCGGCAAGGGGCCTTCCACGCCCACCAGCAACCTGGCGGTGTTGTTCTCTGCGATGCCGTCGTCTGACTTCGAACGAACACGCAGCTCGTACTCTCCCGCGCCCGCCCTGGGGGCCTTGTCCCTGAAGCAGAGCTTTGTGAGCCCCGGCTGCATCGGCATCGAGCCCGAGGCGATGCGGGCGCCGCCGCGATACAATTCATACGCCACTTCCTGCGACAGCGGCGAATGCACCCAGGCGGTTATCGTGAACGCCTCGCCGACGGTGACGGACATGGGCGCTTCGATTCTGTCTATGGCAAGATCATCGATGCATCCGCGAGCCGTCATCCGGTAGTCAATCGCGGCGCCGCGGGCCAGCGCCTGAGTGACAACGCCGCGAGGATCCTCGCCCGACCACAGGCCGTCGCTGAGCACCAGCAGCCTTCCGGGGCGGTCGGGCCCTATCAACGAAAGCCCTGTCTCCAGGGCGTCGTGAAGATTGGACGCCTCGGCGCTAACCTGCATTCTCAGCTCGCCCGGCGGCGCCGCTTCGGGCCCGCGTTCAATCGCCGCCGTTGCCCCAAAAGACACAGCCGCGATCTGCTCGTCGGGGCTTTTCGCCTCGTACAGCAGCCGCATCAGCTCTTCGTGGGCGGCCTTGGCGTCCGCCGGCATGGAAAGGCTGCGGTCGGCGACGACAACCACCACCCCGCCCCTTCCCGGAAGCCTGACGCACAACGACGCCATCGCCGCCACCAGCAACGTCATGACGGCGATTCTCAGGCCCACAAGCAGCCTGCCCGGCATCGGCCAGAGCCAGATCGCAGCGCCCAGGGGCAAGGCCGCCAGCAGCCAATATGGTTCCATGAACATCATTGAATTGCGCCCCCCCATCGCCTGTGAACAAGGAATCCGTGCAGCGTCACCAGCCCAGCCGCACCAAGCACAATCAACGCGGCCAGAGAATGATAATGCATTCGCAACGCATGCTGATCGGCCCATTGCCCCCACTGCCCGCCGCAGAGGCGCGACAGGTCCGACTCATCCGCGCAGAGCGCCCCGGCGGCGAATGAGCAGCCGTCGCCCGCCTGGTCCACCTGGTGGAGCCCCACTTGCGAAACATTAATCGCAGCAACCCCTGCCGGCGCGGGCGCGTCGATGGCATTTCCGTCGGGCAGCACCACCCTCACAACCGACTGGCCTGGACGAGCCTTTACGCCAACCGTCTGACCCAGACGGACGTTGACGCCGGTAAGCCGCTGCCCCGCCTGCCGCCGCCACGAGAGCAGGTTGTGAAACAGGATCGGCCAGTTGGGCGACTGGTGGATATTCGAGAGCTCAAGCGACAGGCGAAGACAGATTTCCCGCCGGTCGCTCGCCAGACGCCGCTCTGTCAGCAGCGGAATATCGCCCGCCCATATCACGCCCGCGTCGCCTGCCGTCTCGTCGGCCTGGCCGGCGCCCCAGATCACGCCGTCAAGCGCCAGGCCCTGGGCAAGCGGGTGGCGATGATCCACGATAAACGGCCCGGTGTACGATACGCCCTCGCCCGCGCCGGACAAGATGCGCACGACCCACTCACCCGCCCCGTCTGCGCCGGCGCCGGGCGGAGAATCGGTTACGACAACATCGGGGGCAAGGTCGCCGATTCTGGCAATGCCGGATGCCTCGCACGCCTTGTGCGCCATTTCGAGAAGCCTCGCCTGGGATATGTCGAGCTTCACGCGCACGGGCGTTTGCGAAGGGTTCAATAGCGTAATGGAGTTATCTATCGCCAGCGCGTCGTCGGCGAGCGAGGCGACAAGAGGCGCGTTGTCATCGGCAGGCGACAGCGTCAGGCGGCTGGTGGATTGGGCCTCCAGCGTGACTGTCTTTGTGGTCGCACCCGCGTTGTTAATGGTCAACGCCACATCTCTGGACTGGGATGAGAAGTTGGCTAATTCAATCAGGCATCTGCCCGGCCCGCGAACGGCGTTTACTATGGCGACGTTTGGCAGGTTCTGGCCCAGCGCAAGCCACACGATCCTGCCTGAAATTTCGCCGGCCGGCGGCGAATCGGTCACCACCAGAATCTTCGCTCTGGGCCCGCCGATCGCGCCGGCAAGGGCAATGGCTTTGTTAATGTCGGCCTGGGGCGAAAGGCATGTCCATTCCTTGAGCGCATCGCGGGCTGCGCCGGCGCCAACCGCGCCCGGAACAAGCAGACGCGGCGACGTCCCCGCGGTGATCAGCTGGAACGATTCGTGCTTCCTGTCGGTGAAATGCAGGGAGAGTTCCTTCATGCCGGCGGCACGCGCCCCGGCGAGCATCGAGAATGAATCGTCCAGCACCACGATCAGCGGCTCGCGCGCGTCGGGGCGCAGCACGTGCGGGTTGGCTGCGGCCAGGCACATCAGGGCCAGTGCGGCAAGTTCGAGCAACAGCAGCAAAGGGACCTCGAATCGCTGCCTCTTCACCCCCGACGCCAATGATCGCCGCTGAATCTCCCATAGCATCAGCGACGAGACCTTGCGCCTTTTGGATCGGCTGCGAAAAAGATAAATGCCCGCCACCGCCGGAAGGGCGATAAGACCGATCAGCGCAAATGGCAGGGTCAGCACCGGCATCAGCAGAACCTCAAGACTTCTGTCTCCAGGAGCGGGCGGGCGTTCCAGTCGCGGCAGAAAGCCTCCGCCTCGAACTC
The DNA here is from genome assembly GCA_012729725.1 of Planctomycetota bacterium. Taxonomy (GTDB): domain Bacteria; phylum Planctomycetota; class Phycisphaerae; order SM23-33; family SM23-33; genus JAAYCO01. Next base: position 16,887 of record JAAYCO010000019.1, on the reverse strand, counting down.
GACCATCACGGCGCCGTTTGCCCGGCAGCAGTCGTGCCAGCCCTGGCGATGGGCCGCTGCTGCCTGGCGATAGGCCACTCGCGAGGCTGAATCGACAACCATCAACTGAATCTCGCCCGTTTCGCTGTCGGCAAGCTGCCATTCGCCGTCTTCGGGACCGTCAATGTCTTCGCGGGCCTGCACCGTCACTACAACCGCAGCCGACGACTGATGCGCAAGACGCCCCAGAACCGACGACGGGCTCGTCCACCATAGCAGATCGCTGATGAGTATTCTCATGCCCCTGGGGCGAAAAGAAGCGGCCATTCGCATGAACGACTCGCCGGAATCGCCGGCGTAGTCCAGATCCAGCCCGTCCCATTGAAGCGGGCTGCCGCCCCCGCCGACGGCAGGCGAAAGCGTCTCGGCAAGCCGGTGAAGCGAGCAGGTATACCCGGCGTTAAGCGCGCCGGAGGCAAGCATGCCCGCAAGCGCCATCGTCGCACGCGCCTTGTCGGTGGACTCAAGCGCCATCGACGCCGAACAGTCGATCACCAGATCCAGGTGCGGGCAGACTTCCTGGCGGTACATGCGAACCATGAGCTTGTCGGTCCTGCCAAACGCGCTCCAATCGATAGTGCGAAGATCGTCGCCGGGCTGATATTCACGATAATCCATAAATTCAATGCTGGAACCCGCCGCCTTGCCCAGCAAGCCGCCGGCCACGCCGATACGAGATCCTCTCGGCGTCTGCATGGCGTAGCGCATGCCCTGCGCCCAACCTTCCATCGCAAAACGGCGATACTCCTCAAGCATGAACCGCCTCTACGTCCTGGGGGGCCTTCGCAGGCGGGGCCGGTGGTTTGAACCGCAACAACTGCCAGATGCCCTGGAATGCGCCCACCACAAACGCGAAACCCGCATATCCCAGCACGAACAACCGGTATTCCTTGGAGAAGCTTGAATCCTCAAACAGTGATATCGGAGATATGACTTTCAGGGGGCCCCAGTCGTCGATGTCAACGCCATAGATCACCAGAGGAATCACGCACTGCAAGGCGAGAATGATCAGCCCGGCCACCCATGAAGAACTCCTGAACCGGCCGGCGGAGACCATCCTTACAAACGTCCCGCCCAGCACAGCAGCGGCGAAAACGTGGCCCATAGACAATACATACGCCATAGCTATATCATCAGAGTAGTACATGTATGGTGGCCTTATGACACTCCACATGGAGGCCAGCAGGGCCATCAACACCCCGCCCGCCATGAGCAGGCACCAGAGCATGCCGCCCCCCGAGCCGCTGAAGAAGACGAAGGCGGCAGCCCGAGGCAGCAGCATGCGAGGTATCCCCTGCCGAATGCGCATCGGAAGCGAGTCGCGCTCGCACACCGACACCATCATCGCCAGGCACAGCACCAGCGTCATGAAGAAGGCCCAGGCGACCATGAAACTGCAATGGCCGCTCTCCCTCGCCCATGCGTACATTATCGCCCCCGTCACCGCTGCCGCGATCGTGATGTAAGCTCGAACCGGCAACGCCCTGTTCATGACGGGCGGCGAAATTGCCGCAGCCGCCAAGCTGAGGAACAACCCCGTCGCCGCCGCCAGCAATGCGATGGCCGTGCCCGCGACGCCCCAACTAAAGTCCGCAATCCCAATTATCTCTTGAATAAGGAACCCGCTGGCAGACATGGCAACCGGGATGATGCTCACCATCAGCCCGATACCCAGCACTGCCTTGAGAAACACCCCGCCGCGGATCGCGCCCAGGAACACCCCCACCGATATCATCCCCAGCGTCAGAACAAAGCTCCACGCCATGCACAGGAAGATCGTCGGCAGGTCTATGCCGCGCAACAGGTACGAAAAGCTTATGAACGGAAGGCACGTGCTGAACATCATCAATGCCACAACACCCACCGAGAAGAACTTGCCAAGCACGATCGTCCTTGGCCGAAGCGACGTGATGTGCATAAGGTCCACGCTCTGGCCCATTCGTTCCCACGTGAGCCTCGCCCCGGCGTAGGCAGGCAGCGTCAACAGGCTGATGACGCTGAGCACCGAAGACAGCGTAAAGAACACGCGCCCGCCGCCCTGTTCCGTGACATCGTCGTCATACATCACGAACACCATGATCACCAGCACCTGAACGCCCAGCAGGAGCATCAGCATGCCGGTTATGAACCTGGCCCGCACCGCCTGGCGAAGCTCCTTGACGGCGATGGGGTTCATGTGGTCGTCAAGCCACATGAGAAACCTGTTGGAAGGCTTGGGCGGCGGCTGGTTCACATCCACCGGATCGAGTTTCACTGCCGAGTCCGGAATATCGTCCGAGCCGCTCCTGCGTCTGAAGGCGGCGACGATCATCGCAACAACGGCGCACAACACCAGCAGGCCCAGGACCATGATAAAGAGCATACCCACTATTGCACCTTGCCCTTCGTAACGCTCATGAAGATGTCTTCGAGGTGCGTCTTTCGCCGACGAAACTCCGTTATAGTAAAACCGGCGGCGATGAGGCCCGATAGCAGCTTGCCGGTATCCAGCGTCTCTTCAACGCGGGCCTGCACCGTGCCGTCCACTACCTGGGCCTGGAGGACTCCCGGCGTTTCAAGAAGCCGCTTGTGAAGGGCTGTCTGGCTCTGCTCGGCGCGGATTATCAGCAGGGAGGACTCTCCGTCGAGTTCGTTCATCAGCCCCGCCCGCAGCAACCTGCCCTGCTCGATGATTACGGCGCCGGTGCACATTTCAGAAAGCTCGCTCAGAATGTGCGAGCTTATGAGCACCGCCTTGCCCCTTGCCGCAAGTTGCCTGACGAGCTCGCGCAGCTCGATGCGGGCGTGCGGATCAAGCCCTGCAGCCGGCTCGTCCATCACCAGCACCGGCGGATCGTTCACCAGCGCCCTGGCCACGCTCAGTCGCTGGCGCATGCCCTTGGACAGCGCCTTCATGAGTTTGTTGCGCAGGCCCATGAGGTTGCAGAACTGCTCGATCTCGAAGACCACGTCGATTCGCCGCCCGCCTCGCAGGCCGTAAGCCCTGGCGTAGAAGTCCAGATACTCATGCGCCGTCATGTCAGAGTGAATCGGCAGCGTGTCGGGCACGAACCCGATCAGTTGCCTGGCCTTTTCGGGCTGCTGCACCGCTGAGATGCTGTCGATGGTCACGTCGCCTTCGGTCGGATCGTCAAGCGTCGCCATGATGCGCATCGTGGTTGTCTTGCCCGCGCCGTTAGGACCTACAAATCCAAATATGTCTCCAGATCCGAACGAGAAACTCAGGTTGTCAACCGCTCGAAGATCGCCGAAACAACGCGTGAGATTATGCACTTCAATCCTCATTCGGACCCCTCCTGCAAGTAACCGATCACCACGCACACAGACTTATCGAGCCTGAGATTATCAACCGGCTGCTCAAGGAACACCGGCGCGTCCATAATCGCCACGTATGAATTCTCGACAAGGTAGCGGGTCGGATCGGCCACAATCGACCGCGCCTTCTGGCGCCAGTCAGTGCTGATGATCAATGAATGACTCGTCGTCGCAGACAGCGGGCCGACCTTGACCAGCTTTGCCTGCCGCCCCGCCGGGATGTCTGCTCCGCTCCAAACACTGCCGTCGGGCCCCGCGACGTGAAGCGACTTGATGCCCGTCCCAAGCCCGTTGACGGCAAGCACCTCGCCGTCGCTGTGAATGATCTCGACGCGCTCTCGCCTGATCTGGCTGCGGCGGTGAGTCAGAAACATCGGAATTCGCGCCTGGATCCAGCCGCTGGTGAGATACTGCGAGTCACCGCATCTGACTAGTCGATCCCCCATGTGGTTCATATCGACACCCTGCAACGTAAGCTCGCTGGAAGTTGCAAACGTCAGCCCGCGCCGCGGCGTTAACGGACTGTACATCGCGAGCCACCCGATGCTGGACGCCCGTCGGCTGCGCTGATCGAGCACCGTAATCTCGACGGTTCGCCCCCACGGCGTCAATCCCTCACTGGCCAGCGCGTACCCGTACAAGCTTGCGCACGCGACAAACGAAAATGCCGGCACGGTGACAAGCATCCAAATTCGCTTGTTCTTTCTGGCCAGCATGAACAGGTTCACCGGCCCGATGATCAGCGCAATTGGAATCAGCACCATCAGGATCGGCGTGCTGGTGCGCTGCAAGTTCGGAACCAGGTCAAATTCCGAGTTCAAGCGGCCGCCATCCTTTTGAAGGGTCGGCATCCTGGTGTTCAGGTAGCCGTGCAGCCAGCCCCAATCCGAATCAGCATAGGAATTAACTACCCTGCACTCGCCGAGCGATGCGGCGTATGCGCTATCCTGCGCCCGTTCAGATATCAGCCGCCATTCCCTGGGCGGCTCGTACTCCGGGCCGTCGGCTGCCTGTATAACAAGCAAGACGCCGCCGCACTCAACCCACCCTCGAATTGCAGACCATACGCCCGGGGGCATGTTCGTAATGTCACGCGGCGTCACGGCCAGGGCTTCGAACGGCGTGTACGCAAGCCAGTTGTCGCTCCACTGGCGCACGTCATAGCTCGCCACGTGGGCAAGCCTGGGCCTGCTGGCGGCTACCCGCTCCAACTGCATCGGCATTTCCGGAGGGACATCCCTGCTGAACATCACCATGGAAACCGCGTTCCAGTGAGGGCTGTTTGGCGATGTAACCGTCATGCGATCCTGTTGGACCCTGCCGTCTATGCGTACGACTGCACTCGATGCGCTCCACATGCTTCCAACCGGATGATAGAGCGACAACACCGCCCCGGAATGCGCTGGTACGTCAACACCGCCTTCGGCTCGATAGCCGCCAAAGCTTCTTTCCGGCGCCGACACTTCCACGTGGCGCGCCTGGTTCGAGGAGTTGGTTATCGTCAGTCGATGTTCGATGTAGCCGTGGTACACCTCATTCGCGCCGTCAAGCTGGCAAGCGGTGGTGATGCTTATTCCGTCCTCGAACAAGTACTTCTGGCCGTGTGCCGCGGCACAAAAGGCAGTCAGGCAGCAGAAGATCACGCCCGGCATGATGCGATGGTTCATGCTCGCGCCTCCCTGGCGATGGTCGCGCCCGCGATTGCGATATCAGACGGCAGATGGACTTGCGCCTCGTCCAGCGATTCCAGAATACCGCCGATAACGGCGAAGGCGTCAAGCCCGTCGAACTTCGCCTTGTAATTGAGAATGAGCCGGTGATTGAGCACTGCCGGCGCCACGGTCTTCACGTCGGCGAAGCCTACGGTTGGCCTGCCGTCCATCAGCGCCAGCGCCCGTGCCGCTTCGGCCATGGCAATCGCGGCTCTCGGGCTGGCGCCGTAGGAAACGTAGTTCCTCACCATCTCCGTCGCCTCCGGCGAGGCAGGATGCGTCGCTGCCGCCAGACGCGATATGTAGCGCCCCACCGCCTTGGGCAGGAATATGGCGTCCATGGCTGCGAACAGCGCCAACAACTGCTGCTCGGAAACCTTCCAGCCGGGCTTGGGCGGCTCGCCCCGCCGGCGAGTTGTGATGATCTGCTCAAGGGTCTCGACGTTCACGCCGCCAACCGTCAGCTTGAACAGGAACCGATCGAGTTGGGCCTCCGGCAGCGGATACGTGCCTTCGAGCTCTATTGGGTTCTGGCTTGCCAGCACGAAGAACGGCGCGGGGAGCGGGCGGGTTTTGCCCATCAACGTGACGCAACGCTCCTGCATGGCCTCAAGCAGCGCCGACTGCGTCTTGGGCGATGCGCGATTGATCTCATCCGCAAGCAGGATATTCGTGAACACCGGCCCGGGCTCGAACTGCATCTCCCGCCTGCCCTGGGCGTCGTTTTGCAGGATGTGCGAACCGAGAATGTCGGACGGCATGAGGTCGGGCGTGAACTGCACGCGGGCGAAACCCAGGCCCAGCAACTCGCCCATGGCCTTCACAAGCGCTGTCTTTCCCACACCCGGCAGGCCCTCAAGCAGAATGTGCCCTCGAGCCAGCACGCCCGAGAGCACCATGCGATTGAGCTGGCGCTGGCCAAGCAGTATGCCGTCCAGTTCGTCAAGCACCCTGCGTATCAGTTGCACGCTCGGCGCCAGCTCATCAGGCGCGACAAGATGCGGCGATGTTCCCGAATCGGTTACCGTCATCATGAACTCCCACTTTCTTTTGAGCATCCAATGAGAAGCTATTGCCCAGGGCCAAAGAAGGCTTCAACCGCCCGGCGATGCCTTGGCAGAATCTGATGCGTATACGCCGAGCCGGCGCCCCCGGATGTGTCGAGAGAACCGCCCGCCTGCACCAGGGGCTGCTCGTCACCAGGTTTGCCGGCGCTGATGCCCGTCACCATGCTGGTTCCGGGCGAGAGCTCCTGCGGCGTAATCGCCACCGGCTGCCATTCCACACCGGCTGAATCGCTTTCGCCCGCCCATGTCATGGGGGTCGGGCCGCCGCCCCTGCCTATGCCGCCCGAACCCTCCTGGCCACTACTCACGCCGGACCCCAGGCACTGGCCGCACGCAAGCAATTGGGCCGCCTGCTGAGGGTCGATCATGCACTTGTCGGCAAGCTCAATCAGTCTTTCGTCGATGTAAGCCATTTCGCACGCCAGAGCTTCTTTAAGGGCCGCGATTTGCTCGGGCGACAACTTCCCCAGTTGGGCATTCTTAAGAAGATCCGCAATCTGCCCCGCGGCAAGGTCGGATTGAAGCAGCTCGCTTTGGGCAATACATTCGGCCAGATGCTCGGACAGTTCGCTCATGGCCTTTGCGGTCGCCGCCGGGTCGCCCTGGGCAAGCGCGATGTTGCCGGCAGCCTCCAACGCGCCTGCCGCCGCTGATTTGGCCACGGCCGCATCCTGCGCCCAGCGGCGGGCGAGGCCTGAAAGCTGATCCTTCACATGATCGAGCGATTCCCAGGTTTTTGCAGGGTCGGCGGCGTCGGCGCGCTTCGATATGTTCGACAGTTCCTTGCGAATCTGCGATGCCTGACGCTGGGGGATGATCTTTCGTTCCTCCAGCAGCCTGGTCCGACCCTCGATGACGTCAACGTGATGGTCGATCTGAAGATTGTTCATCCCCGCGGGCGGAACCAGGTTCGGCGGCGCCGCCATGCAGGCAATCATGAACGCAGCCGAGGCAACCAGCCCCACAAGCCGCCGCCCCATCCGCCATACCACGCGAGGCCGGGCCGCGGCGAACGCATCGGCCCATTGGCTGATGTCCACTTCGCTCGATGCGACAATCAGACCGCCGGCGTTGTTGGTTCGTTCCAGCAGTGCCGTCAGGCTGCCCCTGCCGGGCAATTGTCGAAGCGCAACGCCGGCCCACACCACGCCAAGCACCGGCGGCAGAAGAAATGCATGGAATCTGTATTGCCACAGCCCCTCGCCAACCGCTGCCGCGATGAGCAACCATCATCCAACCGCGACAAACCCGCCCGCAAGAGCGCCAATGCCGGAACGACAAGCCAGAATAAAGGCGATATTCAACCGCAACGCCGCTACTCGATCAGCGATATTGCCGACAGTAACCATGTGTGCTTGGCGGATCCCTTGTTCATTGACGCATCTGCCATTGACGTTATGCGGCACAACCCGACAAGTCAAGCGGGGATTTGTACGGGATTCGCCTGCTTTCCGCGAGCAACATTTTACCCGATTTGGCAAGAGGGACTTCTTGGGCAAACGCCAATCCCGCGATACAGTACACATATGAACCAGGCTGATGCAGAGGCTGACGTATAACGACTTGTTTTTGGAGAACAGATTATGTCTGAGAAATTGGCAATCAACGGCGGTTCGCCCGTCATTAACAACGGTGAAATCAAGAACTGGCCGCCTATCGACGAAATCGACCGCAAGATGGTCATGGCGTCGCTCGAGGGCGGGCGGCACGCCTTCGGCCCCAACTGCATCGAGTTTGAGAAGGAATTCGCCAAGTGGAACGGCAACCAGTTCGCCGTCACCACCAATTCCGGCACGGCGGCGCTGCATATGTCGCTGGTGGCCTGCGGTTGCGGCGCGGGCGATCACGTGCTCGTGCCGGCGTACAGCTGGTCTAGCTCTGCAACCTGCATCCTGCACAGCAACTGCATTCCGGTGTTTGTGGACATCGACTGGGAGACCATGAACATCGACACTCGCAAGATCGAGGCCGCGATCACCCCCACCACGCGGGCGATCGTCGTCGTGCACCTGCACGGGCTGGCGGTGAACATGGACGAAGTGCTCTCCATCGCCAAGAGGCACAACCTCAAGGTTATCGAAGACGCCTGCCAGGCCCACGGCGCGACGTTCAAGGGCAAGAAGGTCGGCACGTTCGGCGACTGCGCGGCCTTCAGCTTCAACCAGAACAAGTGCCTCTGCTCGGGCGAAGGCGGCATGTTCGTCACCAATAACGAAGACAACCTCCTCAAGGCCCGCCAGCTCTGGTCGTTCGGCGAGATTCGAACACCCGCCGAGAGCAGAGACTATCACGCCTACGCCCTGGGCTGGATGTACCGCAACAACGACATGACCGCTGCCTTCGGAAGAGCGCAGCTATCGAAGCTCGACAGCTACATTCGCCAGCAGCGAGACAACGAGCTCAACCTGCGAAAGCATCTTGAGGGCGTGCCAAACATAATGCTTCCGGCTGAGCCCGCCAACCACGGGCATACCTGGTACAACTACACCATCAGGTTCGACATGAAGGCCCTCAACCACGAGAACGACGCTGCGGCCTTCAGGAACAAGCTGGTCAAGGCCCTCCAGGCTGAAGGTGTGCCCACGAGCGTCTGGCAGTCGTATCCGCTGCCGACGATGACGGTGTTCCAGGCTCGAAACGCCTACGGTAAAGGCTGCCCGTGGAACTGCCAGCACGCCGTGCCCGTGAAGTACGATCCCAAGGATTACAGCGTGGCCATGAAGCACAGCGATTGGCACACCGGCATGACTCTTCCGCTCAGAAGCCCCAACGGCCCGGAGCTTGGACCCAAGGTCGGCGCCGCCTACATGAAGGTCATGAGCAACTTAGACCAGGTTGAAGGCATCACGCTATGAGCAAGCCCAGGATCGGTCTGCAACTTTGGACGGTTCGCGAACTGCTTTCGGCGGATTTCGCCGGAACGCTCGCTGCCGTCTCGGCCGCGGGCTATGACGCCGTCGAATTCGCCGGTAACTACGGCCAAAAGCCGCCGACCGATCTTGCCGCCCTGTTAAGCGAACTCAATTTGAAATGCTGCGGGCTGCACTCAAACATCGCCGAACTGCGCGACCCATCAAGCAACACTTACGCCTACGCCAGGGCGCTTGGCGCGAAGCACCTTACGGTGAGCATGCCCTCAGCCGTGCAGAAAGACTGCCTCGGGGCGATCAAGGATATCGTCCAGGCAGCCGAGGCGGTGAAGCAACAGGGTTATGTATTCACGTATCACAATCACGCTGCCGAGTTCGACCGCGTGAACGGTGAATACGCTCTGGACCTGATCTTCGAGCGGACCAGCCCCGATACGGTCAAGGCCGAGCTTGACACATATTGGATACGCAAGGGCGGCGCGGATCCCGTGGCGTTCATTCGCAAGTACTCCGACAGGATGCCGCAACTCCACCTCAAGGACATGGACGGCGAGGATGAATCATTCGCCGAGGTGGGCGAAGGCTGCCTCGACATGAAGGGCATACTCGCTGCCGCGAGTCAGAGCGCCGTCGAATGGTTGATCGTCGAACAGGACAAGTGCAAACGCGATCCGCTTGAATCCATCAGGATAAGCATTGACAACCTTAAGGGCCTTTTGGCCTCCTGAGGCCAAGCGCAATCGAGCAGGATAACATGAAGCTTTCAATGATGTCATACACGGTCGGGCGGCAGGCCGAGCATTACAATCTCCAGCGGATGCTCGATCTTACCGAGGAACTGAAGCTCGAGGGGATCGACTTCGTCACCCTGCACAACGAGGACGCCCGCACGCTTCGCAAGATGTGCGACGATCGCGGCATAAAGATCATCTGCCACACGTTCATAGCCGATTTCAACCACCCCGCGCCTGAGCAACGTCGATCAGCCATGGATACCTTTAAACAGGGACTTGAGAACACGCTGCTGCTCGGGGCCCGCATAATAATGATGCCAACGCTCGTGAAGGCGGATCGCACCTCCGCCGAGAGCCGAAAGAACTGGACCGAGGCCTTAAAGGAGGCAGTTACCCTCGGTCACGGGCAAGGGGTTGAGGTGACAGTCGAGAATTTTCCTGGAATCCTCAGCCCCTTTGTCACGTCTTCACATTTCCTTGAAGCCCAGGCCGAAGTTCCGCAGCTCAAGCTTACCTTTGATTCCGGCAACGCGGGCACCGGCGAGAACCCGGCGCAGAGCTTCACGAACACCGCCCGGCACGTGGTTCACGCACACTTCAAGGATTGGGATATACAGGACCAGCCCGCCGAAGGCTTCAGGCAGATGCTCGACGGCAAGTACTACCGCCCCGCACTGATCGGTGAAGGCAATGTGCCGCACAAGGAAGTGCTGACGGCGATGAAAAAGGCCGGTTACGACGGCTGCATCAACATCGAGTACGAGGGCAACAAGTACGACCCGTACGAGGGCATCCGCCGAGCGGCTCAGTATCTCCGCGGCATCGCCGCCGAGATAGGCTACTGATCTACTGACCTCGCCACTACCGCGGCTTGGGCGGCGATTTGCGCTTCGCCGCTGTTGACGCATCCGCGGCAACCGTTATAATTATCACGTCCGGAAATCGTTCAGGCACGCGGACAGGGAATAATGCGGAACATACAAGACAACCTGCTTTTTCAGGCCGCCAACGGCGGATGTCTTGCGGTCCGCGCAGGCATCATTATCGTCCCTGTCGTCTGACGCGTGCCTTGGGCGGTCTTCATGCTGATTCAGCGGCCCTGGGCAAAAAGCTTCAGGGCCTTCTTTTTTAGCCTCCCGGTGAACTGTTTCCGGCAGGATGGCAAGGTGCACCATGACAAACAACAAGGTTGAAATCTACGACACCACTCTCCGCGACGGCACGCAGATGCAGGGCGTAAGCCTGTCGCTGGCCGACAAGTTGCTCATAGCCGAGTCTCTCGACGCGCTTGGCGTCGACTACATCGAGGGCGGATACCCGCTTAGCAATCCCAAAGACGCCGCCTTCTTCGTGGAGGCAGCCAAGAAGAAGTGGAAACACGCCAAAATAGCCGCCTTCGGCATGACTCGCCGCAAGGACATAAAGGCGGCCGAAGATGTCGGAATGAACGCCCTGCTCGACAGCGGCGCGCCCGTCGTCACCATCGTCGGAAAGACCTGGGATCTGCACGTTCGCGAAGTGCTGCGCGTCAGCGAGCAGGAAAACCTCGACATGATCCGCGACTCGATAGCCTACATGCATTCATCGGGCCGGCAGGCGATCTACGACGCCGAGCATTTCTTCGACGGATGGGCGGCGAACCGCCAGTACGCGCTTGATACGTTGCGGGCGGCCCTTGACGCCGGCGCGACAACGCTGGTGCTGTGCGACACCAACGGCGGAAGCACGATGGAGCGCATCAGCGAGATCGTCGCTCTCGTCTGCAAGGAAGTCGGCTCGGGCGCGCGGGTCGGCATTCACTGCCACAACGACTGCGCCCTGGCGGTTGCAAACTCGCTGGCCGCGGTGCAAAGCGGCGCGACCCATGTGCAGGGAACCATCAACGGCATAGGCGAAAGATGCGGTAACGCAGATCTTGCGGCAGTCGTTTCCAACCTCGTGCTCAAATACGGAAGAGATGCGCTGCAACCGGGAACGCTCGAACGCATCACCGAAACAAGCAGATACGTATATGAAGTCGCGAACCTCAACTTCCAGGACAATCAGCCCTTCGTCGGCGCATCGGCATTCGCCCATAAAGGCGGCATGCACGTGCACGCCGTGCAGCGCAACACTGCTACTTACGAGCACATAGACCCGTCCAAGGTCGGCAACAGCAGGCGGATACTCGTCAGCGAGTTGTCGGGCATGAGCAACATCGCGGCCACCGCGCCGAGCATGTTCAAGATAGCCGACGACAAGGTCGCCCAGCGAAAGGTGCTCAACGAGTTGATGCGTCTTGAAAGCCTGGGCTACCAGTTCGAGGCGGCTGAGGCCAGTTTCGAACTGCTCATTCGCCGCACGCTGGGCGGCAAGTGGTATCGATCCCTGTGGGAACTGGACCACTACCGCTGCATGATCCTCCGGCGCAACGGCGGGCAGGCCAACACCGAAGCCACCGTCAAGATGTGGCTGGGCGGCAAGGGCAGGCACACGGTCGCCGAGGGCGACGGCCCGGTGGATTCGCTGCGACAGGCGCTTGCGGCAGCCTTGCGCGATGAATTCCCATTCGTTGACGATCTGCACCTGGCCGATTACAAAGTGCGGGTTGTGAACACCGCTGCCGAGACGGCTGCAACCGTCCGCGTCGTTATCGACTGGAACGATTCGCGCACAGGCGCATACTTCGGCAGCGTCGGCGTGAGCAACAATATCATAGACGCGTCGTGGCTGGCGCTGGTTGACGCCTTCGAATACAAGGTGCTCAACACCGAGCCCGCGGGGGCGAAAGAGAAATAGAGAATGACAGATCTGGCGAAGATTTACAGCCCATCCGAGGTGGAATCAGAGATAGCCGCCCTGTGGGACAAAACCGGCGCGTTCAACGCAAACGCCCAGGGCGAGGGCAACGCTTTCTGCATCGTGATTCCCCCGCCGAACGTGACGGCAGCGCTGCACCTTGGACACGCGCTGAACAACACCCTTCAGGACATCCTCATCCGCTGGCGGCGAATGCAGCAGTTCAACGCGCTGTGGATGCCCGGCACCGATCACGCCGGCATTGCCACCCAGACCGTCGTGGAAAAGCGAATCCTCGCCGAGGAAGGCAAACGACGCACCGACTTCAAACGCGATGAGTTCGTCACCCGAATCCAGCAATGGAAAGATGAATACGAAAAACGCATCATCGGCCAGTTGCAGCGGATGGGGTGCAGCTGCGATTGGCGAAGAACCCGCTTCACCATGGATGAAATGTGCGCAAAGGCCGTGCGTGAGACGTTCTTCAAGCTGTTCTCGGACGGCCTTATCTATCGCGGAAAACGCCTGGTGAACTGGGATCCGCAAACCCAGACGGTTCTGGCTGACGATGAAGTCGATCACCAGAACGTGCAGGGCAATTTCTACTACATGAGGTATCCGCTCGCCCAACCGGCGATCATGGACGGCGCAGGCGGCGAAAACGCCCCCGCCACCATCGAGTTCGTGACCGTCGCCACCACCCGGCCCGAAACGATGCTCGGCGACACAGCCGTCGCCATGAACCCCAGAGATCCGCGGGCGAAATTCCTCGTGGGCAAAAAGGTGCTGCTGCCGATTGTCGGCAGAGAAATACCCATCGTCGCCGACGAACACGTTGTGTTGCCCGATCCCAACAGCGACGACGAAAAGGCGAAGTTCTCCACCGGCTTTCTGAAGGTCACGCCCGCGCACGATCCCAACGACTGGGAAATCGGCAAACGCCACGACCTGCCGGTGATCAACGTGATGGCGCCCGACGGCAGCATCAGCGACCGGCACGGATGGACCGACGCCGGGCCCGACGCCCAGTTCCTGCTTGGAATGGACCGCTTCGAGGCGCGCGAGGCTATCGTCGAATGGTTCCGCAAGGAAGAGCTGCTCGAAGATGTCAGGCCATACTCGCACGAGGTCGGCCACAGCTACCGCAGCCACGTGCCAATCGAGCCTTATCTGTCCGACCAGTGGTATGTCGCCGTCAAGCAACCTCTTGGCTGCCCGTCGCCGGCGGACAACTGGATTGCGGATCACGCCGACATGGTCGCCCAGGTCGACGGCGTTGCCGTGCTTAAAGACACCGACGTGCCCGTCGCCTCGCTTGCGGGGCTCGCGCTGGCGCCGCTTCTGGACGGCAGGCTGAAGTTCACGCCCGACCGCTATGCACGCAACTATCGCGTGTGGCTTGAGAATCTGCGAGACTGGCCCATCAGCAGGCAGCTCTGGTGGGGACACCAGATTCCGGTCTGGTCGCGCGATCTGGAGCCGGCAGCGGACGGCAGCGCCGATTCGGCGCTCAACACCGCAATCGGCGGCGACTTCCGCGCGAAGCTCAACGCCCTGCCCGGCCGGTATCACCTTGTCATCAGCGAGCATCCACAACAGAGCGGCGCCCACCGCGCGTTCATCTGCGTCGATAGCGACCAAAGCCCGATCGTCGCAGCCATCGAGGCGGCGGGCTGGAAACGCGACTGCGACGTGCTCGACACGTGGTTCAGCAGCGCCCTGTGGCCCTTCAGCACGCTGGGCTGGCCGGATGCGACGCCCGAATTCAAGACCTTCTATCCCGGCGACGTGCTGTGCACCGCACGCGAGATCATCACCCTGTGGGTCAGCAGAATGGTGATGATGGGCCAGTACTGCGCCGGCGACATACCCTTCCGCGACGTGTTCATCCACGCGATGATTCAGGACGGCGAGGGACGCAAGATGTCCAAGAGCCTCGGCAACGGCATCGACCCGCTGGACATCATCGACAGTCACGGCGCCGACGCCATGCGTTACACCCTGGCTGCGATGACCACGCAAACACAGGACGTGCGCATGCCCGTCGAGCGGATGCGACTGCCCGACGGCAGAGAGGTGAACTCAAGCCCGAAGTTCGACATCGGAAGGAACTTCTGCAACAAGCTCTGGAACGCCTCGCGATACGCCATGATGAACATCTCGGGCATGCCCGCATGGACCGAAATCAGCCCTGCAGGACACATCGCAGACAGGTGGATCCTCAGCAGGCTAAACGCGGCCGTGCGAGATGCGACGCTCGCGCTGGAGGGCTTCCGCTTCAACGAGCTTGCCGACAAGCTTTACCACTTCATCTGGGACGATTTCTGCGACTGGTATCTGGAAGTGGCCAAGGTTCGCATCGCCGGTGGCGACAACACGCCCAAGGCGCTCGTCGCGCACGGGCTGGACATGATCCTTCGCATGATGCACCCCATCGCCCCGTTCATCACCGAGGCCATCTGGTCTCGGCTGAATGAACTGGCGCCCTGCCGCGGGCCCGGCGACGAAGCGGCGGAGGCGGTGCTTGCAAGGGCAAACTGGCCGCAGGCGAACGCATCGGCATCAGACGCGGTTTCGGAACAGGATTTCTCGCTGCTTCAGGATCTTATCCGCCAGATTCGCAACGTCCGCATGCAGCACAACGTGCCGCCGTCGCGAAAGGTGGCCGCCGAGGCGCAGATCGCCAACACCGAACCCCGCGCCGAGGGACTGATGCGGGAAAACCTGCAACTGATCATGGCCATGGCAGGGCTTGAGAGCCTCAAGATTACGTCCCAGGCCGCCGGCGGCGAAGATGCCGCTTCGGTTTCGGCAGGGCCTGTTACGCTTCAGGTGCTTGGCATAGTGGACAAATCGGCAGAGATGGAACGCCTTGCCAAGCAGCGGCAGACGCTGTGCAAGGGCATTTCCGCCATAGAGAACAAGCTGAATAACGAGGCGTTTGTCGCCAAGGCCCCGCCTGAGGTCGTCCAGAATGAACGCCGGCGTCTGGCCGATCTCCGCCGCGACCTTCAGGCGGTGGAGCAGGCGATAGCCGCCCTTCAATAACCTATGCATCCGCCTTCAAACGACCAGACGCCCCACCACCGGCGAAAGCGATACAAGGGCACGCACCCGCGGCGATTCGACGAGCGGTACAAGGAACTCCAGGGCGACAAGTATCCGGAAATGCAGCAGCACATCCGCTCGCGAGGAAGAACGCCCGCGGGCTCGCACGTGCCCGTGCTTGTGCGCGAGGTGATGGAATGCCTTCGCCCCGCCCAGGGCGAGGTTGTTGTCGATTGCACCCTTGGTTTCGGCGGGCACGCCGCCGAGTTCATGAAGCGAATCGGCCCCACCGGCCTGCTGATCGGCCTGGACATGGATCTGGACGAGCTTCAACGCACGCGCGATCGCCTCGCCCGCGTCGGACCCAACATTCACACCCACCATACAAATTACGCGGGCATCTCGCAGGCGCTGGCTGCCGAAAACAAGACCAATTGCGACATAATCTTCGCCGACATCGGCGTCTCGAGCATGCAGGTTGACGACCCGTCGCGAGGCATAAGCTACAAGAACCCCGGCCCCCTCGACATGCGAATGGACCGCAGGCTTAAACGAACCGGCGCCCAACTGCTGGCCACGATGGACAAACGCGAGCTGTCGCAGGCGCTGTGGGAACTGTCGGATGAGCCCGACCACGAGAAGATCGCCGAGTTCATAGTCAACCAGCGGCAGGTGCTGCCGATAGAACGCACCGAGGATCTGGTCCGGCTGATCTTCGCCGCCAAGAACACCACTGAAACCGCGTGGCGAAAGCAGGCCCGTTTCGCCGATCTTCACCCCGCCGCCAGAACGTTCCAGGCCCTGCGCATCATGGTGAACGACGAGCTGGGCAGCCTTCGCGCCCTCCTTCGCCAGGCCCCCTCTCTTCTTTCCCCCGGCGGCCGCCTTGGCATCATCAGCTTCCACAGCGGTGAAGACCGTCTCGTCAAACTCGCCTTCCGCGAAGGTTACGCCGGCGGCATATGGTCCGCCACATCAGTTAACGTCATCCGCCCCACCCCTTCCGAAGTTCACTCCAACCCCCGCAGCAGCAGCGCCAAGTTCCGCTGGGCAGTCAAGGCCTGAAAACCATCGCGACGCGAAAGCCCCGCATGGCAATGCGGGGACCTGACGACCTTCGCGCAGCGAATCCTCGCCGTTGTATTTGTTGTTCGAACAACATCCATGAATCGAAATCAGCACGACGCGTCTTTTCTACTGTTCACCTGTTCTCCTGTTCTACTTTCTCGGCCGAAGGCCGTGCGGGGACCTGATTGCCTTCGCGCAGCGAATCCTCGCCGTTTGCTGTTTGATTCGCGTTGGGATTATCGCACAAAAAACAAAT
>JAAYCO010000141.1 GCA_012729725.1 Planctomycetota bacterium | reverse complement strand
GCATGACGCCGTGCTTCAGGTTGGAAGGCACCTTGATCTGCCCGCCAGCAAGATCTTCGGCGTGGCGACCTTCTACAACCAGTTCCGCTTCCAGCCTCCCGGCAAATACCACGTGCAGGTCTGCCGCGGCACGGCGTGCCATGTGAAGGGTTCGCTGTCGGTGCTGGAGGCGGTCAAACGCGCCCTGAGCGTTGAACCCGGCCAGACTACGCGAGACGGCATGTTCAGCCTGGAAGTCGTCGCCTGCATCGGCGCCTGCGGGTTGGCGCCCGTCATCTGCATCAACGGCGAATTCCACGCCAAGGTCACGCCGGACTCGATCAAGATCATCCTCGAGGAATACCGAACGAAAGCAGTAGATCATGCCCAGCAATAAGCTTACCGATTTCAAGTGTTGTGACCAGTGCCGCCATTCCTGGGAGAACCCCTGCCCAAGGCGGGTGGAATGCTTCACCGAAGGCCCGCTGTGTCACGATAACGCAGAGTGCAAGGAGTTGCGCCGTTCGATGAGGCTGCAAATCCTTCGCCAGGACATCTCCAAGCCCGTGATTTACGTTGGCGCCGGAACCTGCGGGCTCGGCGCCGGCGCCGGCAAAACGCTTGAAGCAATCCGCGGCTACCTCTCCAGCAAGTCCGTTGACGCCGACGTGGTTGTTGTCGGATGCATCGGGCTTTGCGTGGCTGAGCCGATGGTTGACGTTCAACTGCCCGGACGGTGCAGGGTGTCTTTCCAGAATATCACCCACCATCGGGTTGAAGCGCTGCTTGATTCGGCGCTTGGCGGAAAGATGCCCGTGGACATGGTCCTGGGCCAGCACCGCCAGGAAGGCCTTGAGCCCTTCGCAGACGTGCCGTATCTGGACAAGCATCCGTTCTTCGCCCCGCAGACCAGGTGGGTGCTGGCGAACTGCGGCATAATCGACCCGCTGAGCATGGACGAATACGTGGCCCGAGGCGGGTATCGCGCCATGTCGGCGACCATCCGCAACATGGACCCTGCCGCCCTGTGCGATATGGTCGAAATGAGCGGCCTGCGAGGCAGGGGCGGCGGCGGGTTCCCCACCGGAAAGAAGTGGAAGTTCGCCCTTGGGACCCCAAGCGACCAGAAGTACATGGTCTGCAACGCCGATGAAGGCGACCCGGGCGCGTTCATGGACCGCGCCGTCATCGAAGGCGATCCTCACCGCCTGCTAGAGGGCATTGCCCTGGCGTCGTACGCCATAGGAGCGTCAAAGGCCTACGTTTACATTCGGGCGGAGTATCCCCTCGCCATCCGACACCTCAAAGAGGCCATCGCACAGGCGAAGGCGGCGGGCCTGATGGGCTCGAACATACTCGACAGCGGCTTCTCGCTGGAGATCGTAATCAAGCAGGGCGCCGGCGCGTTTGTCTGCGGCGAAGAGACCGCGCTGATCAACAGCATCGAGGGCAAGCGAGGCATGCCGCGTCCCCGCCCGCCGTTCCCCGCGGTCAAGGGCCTGTTTGGCAAGCCTACGGTCATCAACAACGTCGAGACCCTGGCGAATCTGCCCAGCCTTGTCGCCAACGGCGCTGCGTGGTTCTCGGCGGTCGGTTCAAAGGGCTCCAAGGGAACGAAGGTTTTCGCCCTCAGCGGAAAGGTCACGCGAACCGGACTGGTCGAAGTGGCGATGGGCATGCCCATGCGGCGGATCATCTTCGACATCGGCGGCGGCGTGCCCGATGGAAAGTCGTTCAAGGCAGCCCAGATCGGCGGGCCAAGCGGCGGATGCATCCCCACCAGCCAGCTTGACATCGAGATTGACTACGAGTCGCTCAAAACCATCGGCGCCATGATGGGCAGCGGCGGCCTGGTCGTAATGGACGAAGACACCTGCATGGTGGACGTGGCGAAGTTCTTCATGGACTTCATCCAGCGAGAAAGCTGCGGAAAATGCATCCCATGCCGTGAAGGAACCCGGCGAATGCTCGAAGTGCTTCAGCGAATCACCAAGAGCAGGGGCAGCGAAAAGGGCAACGACGCGCTCGAGCGATTCCAGGGCGTCATGTACCTCAACCGCCTGGCTGAGGTCATCCGCGACACCAGCCTGTGCGGCCTTGGCCAAACCGCGCCGAACCCCGTGCTGAGCACCCTGAGATGGTTCCGCGACGAGTACGAAGCGCACGTATACGAGCGGCGATGCCCAGCAGGCGCCTGCACCGAACTGCGAAGGTTCACCATAGACGCCAATCTGTGCAAGGGTTGCACGCTGTGCGCCAAGAAGTGCCCGACCAAGGCGATCATGGGCGCTCCGAAGAGTCCGCATTACATCATCCCGGACAAGTGCATCGGTTGTGGAACCTGCAAGGATATCTGCCCAGCCGCCGCCGTTATTCCGCAAGACTAGAGGAACAAGCAGTGATTACCATCAATGTAAACGACAAAATGGTTCAGGCCAAGCCGGGCGAGACCATCCTCTCCGCCCTCAAGCGGGCCAACATAAACGTGCCAACCCTGTGCCACATGAGCAACCTCTTTCCGACGGGGGCATGCAGAATGTGCGTCGTCGAGGTTGAAGGCCAGCGAAGCCTGATACCAAGCTGCGCCTACCCCGTGGCCGAGGGAATGATCATCAAGACGCACAGCCCAAGGGTTGTCCGGGCGAGAAAGACCGTCGTCGAACTGCTGCTGAGCAACCACCCCGACGACTGCCTTTACTGCGTCCGCAACCGCAACTGCGGCCTGCAGAAGCTTGCCGAGGAACTCGGCGTTCGCCAGCGACGATACCAGGGCGCGTGCAACGACTACCACGTCGATTCGTCAAGCCCGTCCATCATCCGCGACCAGGCCAAGTGCATCCTGTGCGGCAGGTGCGTCAGGGTCTGCGAGGAAGTGCAAGGCGTAGCCGCCATCGACTTCATCAACCGCGGGTCCCAAACCCAGGTCGGCACGGCGTTCAGTCAGGGCCTTAACGTATCTAGCTGCGTCAACTGCGGCCAGTGCGTCATGGTCTGCCCGACCGGCGCGCTGCGCGAACAGAGCTACATCAAGGAAGTCGTGGCGGCGCTCAACGACCCCCAGAAGGTTGTTGTTGTGCAGCATGCCCCGGCAGTGTCGGTGACGCTGGCGGAGGAATTCGGAATAAAGCCCGGCAAGGACATCTGCGGGGCCATGACCGGCGCGCTGCGCCAACTCGGGTTCCGCTACGTATTCGACACGGCGTTCTCGGCGGATCTCACCATCATGGAAGAGGCCACCGAACTGGCCGGAAGAATCCAGAACGGCGGCGTGCTGCCGATGTTCACCAGTTGCTCGCCGGGCTGGATCAAGTTCGTCGAGGAATTCTATCCCGACTTCATTCCCAACCTTTCAACGTGCAAGAGCCCGCAGCAGATGCTCGGCGCGGTCATCAAGAATTACTTCGCCAAGCGAGAAGACATCGACCCACGGAACATCTTCAGCGTGTCGATCATGCCCTGCACCGCCAAGAAATTCGAGGCACAACGCCCCGAGATGCTTGAAAGCGGCGTGCCGGACATCGACGCCGTGCTTACAACCCGCGAGCTTGCAAGGTTGATTCGCCTTCGCGGACTGGATCTCAACAACATCGCCCCGGAACCGGCGGATACGCCCTTTGGCGAGCGAAGCACGGCCGGGAAGCTCTTCGGCGCCACCGGCGGCGTGATGGAAGCGGCAGTGAGAACCGCACATTACCTGCTTACCGGCACCGAGCTTAAGCGGCTGGAGGTCAAGGCGGTCCGCGGCCTCGACGCCGTCAAGGAAGCACGCATCCATATCGAGGGGCTGGACATCGGCGTAGCAGTCGTCAGCGGGCTGGGCAACGCCCGCAAGCTGCTGGAAGAGATAAAGGCAGGCAGGAACGACCTGCACTTCATCGAAGTGATGACCTGCCCCGGCGGGTGCATTGCCGGCGGCGGCCAGCCTTTCGGAACCGATACCGAAGCCGTTGCGGCAAGAATGTCCGCCTTGTACAAGATCGACCACGGCGAGAATCTCAGGGTCTCGCACGCCAACAAGTCGGTGCAAAGACTCTACCAGGAATTCCTGGGCAAACCCAACGGCCCGATGAGCCACAAGATACTGCACACCAAGTATCACCGGCGCGACGTGGTCATCTAGCAGAATCGGAATACAGCATGAACGAAAACGCAAAAACCATACTGATTGTTGATAACGACCTGGACTTTCTCGCGCTGGAGCGGACGCATCTGGAACACGCCGGCTATAACGTCGTATCGGCGGAGAACAGCACTGCCGCCCAGGAAGCGCTTGCGGCCAACAAGGTGGACCTGGTTGTGCTTGAGGTCATGCTCGAACACATGGATTCGGGCTTTGCGCTTTGTTACCACATCAAGAAGAGTTTCCCGAACATGCCGATCATCATCGTGACGGCAGTGGCGGCCAAGACAGGCATCGAGTTTGACGCCGCGACCGCCGAGGAGAAGTCCTGGATCAAGGCCGACGTGCTGCTTGCAAAGCCGGCGCGTTTTGAGGAACTCAAGCGCGAGATAGAGCGACTGCTGGCGGCAGCGGCAGCCAGCGCCTAAGCGCGATCGGAGCCGACAGTTGAACAGCGAGCTGACTCATGATCGCATCCTCTACTGGCTTAAAGAAGCGGATGCGAACAAACTTGAGGAGCTCTGGAAGCTCGCCGACGAGACGCGCGCTGCCTATGTCGGACAGCAGGTCCATCTCAGGGGCCTGATCGAAATCTCCAGCTACTGCCGGCGGCGATGCCTCTACTGCGGCCTGGCGTGCACAAACCCAAACGCACAGCGTTATCGCATGTCCGAGCAGGAAATCATCGACAGCGCCCTGCTCGCGCACAAGCTGGGCTACGGAACCGTTGTGATTCAGAGCGGCGAGGATCCCTGCCTCGAACCAGAATGGATGGCCCAGGTCATACGGCGGATCAAGCAACTGACACCGCTTGCGGTTACGCTTAGTCTGGGGGAGCGCCAAGAGCAGGACTATCTGGCCTGGAAATCGGCAGGGGCTGACAGATACCTGCTGCGGTTCGAGACGTCCAACAGGCGGCTGTACGATCGAATTCATCCGCCGGTGGGAAACACCAGAAGCGACCGGCTGGCGATTCTGAAGTCTCTGCGGGAAATGGGTTACGAAATTGGCAGCGGCGTAATGGTCGGCATACCCGGCGGATCATATGAGGATCTTGCCCAGGACATCGAGCTGTTCGCCCGCCTTGATCTGGACATGATAGGCATGGGGCCGTACATCGCCCACGAAGGCACGCCTTTGGGCAGGGAATCGGCGGCGTGGATGCTTCCGCCTTCCCAGCAGGTTGCGCCCGATGAAGTAATGACGTGCAAGATGGTCGCTCTGGCGCGATTGGCGTGCCCGCAGGCGAACATTCCAAGCACGACCGCCCTGGCGACCATCAACAAGGCCAGAGGCAGGGAAATGGGCCTCTGCCGCGGCGCGAATGTCATAATGCCAAACGTTACGCCCACGAAGTATCGGGCCTTATACGAGATTTACCCTTCCAAGGCGTGCATAGACGAATCCGCCGACGATTGCGCCGGTTGCGTCAGGGCTCGCATCGCGTCAATTGGCAGAACAGTCGGAATCGGGCGTGGCGACCGCCGGCGCTGATGTGTTTCACGCATCAACATCTGTAAAGAGTCCAGCCCAGCGCCCAAGCCCCGCATGGCAATGCGGGGACCTTCCTAATTGGGGACAATTACCAATTATGTCTCCGGCGTGATTTCACGAATATCCATCTCTTAGGAAACTAGCGCGACGCAGAAGCCCCGCATGGCAATGCGGGGACCTGACTTCAGTCGCGTAGCGACACCTCGCCGTTGTTTTTGTTTTTCGTGCGATAATCACGATGCGAACCAAACAGCAAACGGCGATGATTCGCTGCGCGATAATAGTCAGATCCCCGCATTGCCATGCGGGGCTTCGTGCGTCGCGCTGGTTTGAATACTGGATGTGATGCGAAGGTTGGGCCGATTTCTTGTGAAGTAAGTATAGACAGGTCCGGATGAGTATGGTATAATACAACCCGCAAAT
>JAAYCO010000140.1 GCA_012729725.1 Planctomycetota bacterium | reverse complement strand
GCGACGCCAAGCGGTCTCTTGTTGTGCCCAACTGGTATGTTCAGGACGGAGTCGGTGCATGAGCGGCTGGGACAAGGCGATTGTTGGACGCATGGCCACATGGGAGATTCATCTTCCCGCGCGACGCGTTTATTTCACAGAGGCCATGTCCAGGTTGCTCGATCTTGAAAGGGCGTCCACCGCCTGCCCGCTCGATGATTATCTCGGACTTGTTCATCCCGAAGATCGTTCGTGCGTCAAGACGGCGATAGAATCGTCATTTGCCGACACGCCCATGTTGCGTCATCGACTGGTGCGCCAGGGTCGAAAGCCCGCATGGGTCGCCATGCACGGCGGCATCGTGCGAACCTACCGCGGCAAGAACATCCTGGGCGGCGTTATATTCGAGATAGACCCGGCCGAATCGCAGAGAATCGCCGACGACATAGAGGGTCAGTACGTGTCGGACTACGAGCGCGCGACCCGTCCCGGCCGGGGCAGCGCAGGCAACCTGCCTTTTGCCGCTAAACTCGTAGAGGCCCAGCAACGCGAGCGGCAACGGCTGGCGAGCCTGCTTCATGATCATGTTCAACAGCTTCTTGTCGCCGTCAAATTCAATCTTCGAGCCGCACAGCGGCAGAAACCAGACGACAAGATCGTGCCGATGATCCACAAGAGCTGCCTGCTTCTGGACGAGGCGCTGTCATTGTGCCGATCATTGGCTGCCGAGATGGATCCGCCAATAGTCCGGCAGGGGGACCTCAAGGCGAGTCTTGATTGGCTCGCCCACTGCATGGAAGAGAAGCATTATCTCAAAACGCAATTGCGATTCGGGCTCTCGCACGACGTGGGCCAGAACGTTCGCCTTCTGGTTTTTGAAATCGTCAGGGAGCTTCTGTTCAACGTTGTCAAACACGCGGGGGTGAAGCGGGCGACCGTCAGGGTGAGTGTCACCCCAAAGGGTTTGCTGAGGGTCTGCGTCGCGGATCGCGGAAGGGGATTCGACGTTTCGTCGCTTGATTCACGATGTGAATGCCTGGGCCTGGCAAGAATTCGCCAGCGAATCGAGCTTGCGGGCGGCGAAATCAGCATGGTTTCCCGAACTGGATGCGGCGCGACCATCACTGTGCTAATCCCGCTGGCGCCTCAGGCCTGACATCTGGGCATCTCTGTTCATTCCGTCTTTGCCAGCCACTGTTCTTGGGATCGACGCCATCGCGCCTACAATTCGATAGCCATGGCGCAGACGCCCGGCTGCAACACGAATCACTATTGCACCAGCGGACGAACGAAAGGACCGTTATGAGGAAGCTAATCTGCATCCTTATGTTGCTGGCGGCGGCGCTGTCCATGAGCGCCGTTGGCTGCGTGGACGTCAGCGAAGAAAAGGAAGAGCCACAAGTCCAGGTGGGAACGGAAGAAGGCGGCATTCGCGTTAACTAAAACAAGTCCCGAGGAAATGACATGTCAAAACTGATACGGATTGCCGTGTTGTTGCTGTCGGTCATCGGCATGACGCTGGGCGGCTGCATTCGCATCGAAAAAAGTGATTCCAGCCCGCAGGAGCCTGAATACAGGTACGAGTCAAGCTCTTACTAAGTCATGAAAGGCGGCGCACCGTGATGGGTCGACTGATTGGCTTGCTTATGCTATTATTCTCGGCGGCGCTGGTCGGCGGATGTTTCAAGGTAACTAAGGACGAGCAGGGCAACACGAAGATTAGGCCGGGTACGGTGGAAGTCTATCGGGAATGACCCACGTCGTGAATAAAAGGAAAAACACAAATGAGCGAAGAAAGAATCATTTCGCCCAACGAACCCGCTAGGGTTCCGGCGATGAAGAGGGCCTCTTGGGGAGCGATATTCGCCGGTGTTGTCGTGATTCTGATGATCCAGATGATACTTTGGCTGCTTGGCCTGGCAATCGGGCTGGCCGCCGCCAGCCCGCAAGACGGCAACTGGCAGGGCCTTGGCATCGGCGCTATCGTCTGGCTGGTGATTTCAACCATCATCGCGTTGTTCATCGGTGGATGGGCCACCGGCAGGCTTGCCGGCGTTCCACGCCGCATTGACGGCGCGCTGCACGGCATTGTCGCCTGGGGCACGTCAACCATTCTCGCGCTGTATCTGGTTTCAAGCGCGGTGGGCGCGGTCTTTGGCGGCGCTATGTCCGTGCTGCAAACGGCGGCACGAAAAGCCCCCATGCAGCAGATTGTCCGTCAGGCTCCGATGACGCAGGAGCAGATCCAGCAGGAGGCGCGGTCATTGATTCAGAGCCGTCCCGCCCAGGGCGCCAACGAGCAGCAGCGTCAGCAGGCCCAACAGCGGCTTGATGCCGCCATCGATCGCATGCTTCCTGAAGACACCCAGGCCCAGGTTCCACAACAGCAGCGGCAGGAGGTCGTTGCCATTCTCACTGAATCAACCGAGATGAACGAGGACGAGGCCAGCCAGAAGGTTGACCAGTGGGTAAACAGCTACCGCAGGGCCGAGCAGCTTCAGACCGGCGCCCGGCAAGTGGCGCAGCAGGCGCAAGAGGCTGCCCCCGAGGCGCTGGACATCTCGGCGCAAGCGGCGTTCTGGAGCTTCCTGGCGCTGCTCATAGGCGCAGCCGCAGCCGCCCTGGGCGGATTGCTGGGAGCGCCGAAGGATGTCGTCACCACCAGGGGTAACTGGTGAGGCGTTCGGAGCCCGTCATGCGGCTGGCGACAACCATGACTGTGTGCATGCTGCTGGCAGGCGCATGCGCGGCGCAGCAGGTGCTTACGACGATTCCCGAGCCGTCGATTACCGTCAGCGGCTCGGGAAGGTCGCTCGCAGCGCCGGATTGGGCGGTGGTCAGACTTGGCGCTTCCATTCAGTCCCCCAACGCAGCGGATGCTCAGCAGCAGGTCAACCGCATCATGGATGAGACAATCAGGCAGATTCGCGAGCTTGGCGTGCCGCCCGAGCGAATACAGACGGTTTCGCTGTCGGTGTCGCCGGTTTACCAGCGACCGTCGCCTCAGAGGGAGGATCAGCCCACGGTAATCGGCTACCGGGCCACAAACATCGTTCGCGTTGAGCTTGACGACATTTCCATGGCCGGCAAGATAATAGATGCCGGAATTGCTTCGGGAGCAAACCAACTTGAAGGAATCTCGTTCGAGTTGCGCGACGACGCCCGACACCGCTCGATAGCGATACGCCAGGCGGCGCATGATGCGCGAACCAAGGCCGACGCGATAGCTTCGGCGATGGGGGTTCGGCTGGCAGGGGTGATCGAGGTGTCTGAATCATCCGGGCCTCGTCCGATGAGGGCGTTCCATTCTGAAGCCGTGATGGCTGGCGCGCCCGTGCCCGTGCAGTCGGGCCAGTTGGAGGTAGAGACGACGCTTGTCGTGCGATTCCGCATTGCCGGCGCGGGCGGCGAGCAGCTAAACTGAGGCCGCGCAAGTCTTACCGCGTATAAGGAGATGTCCATGACCATCGAGCTTATGCGGGATTTCTTCATGTGGTGCACAATCATCAACGGGGCGTTGCTCATATTGTCCGCCCTCGTGCTTTGGCTTGGCGGGAACTGGGCGTTTGGCGTCCACGGCAGGATGTACGGTTTGTCGCGTGAGAGCTTCAACGAGTCGGTATATCGGCTTTTGGGCGTTTACAAGATACTGTGGATCATCTTGAATGTGGTTCCGCTGGTCGCCCTTGCGATCATCGCGTAGATGTGTTGACTACTGCCGGAGGTGGGAATCGAACCCACACCAGGGGTAAACCTGACAGGATTTTGAATCCTGCGCGTCTGCCAGTTCCGCCACTCCGGCATAATACGGCACTTCTTCATACGCACCTCAACCAGTACTTGCAAGCTCTTTTCGCGCTTCCACAACAAAAGCGCAACGTGCAAATCATTGCGCTTGAACCGCCGCAAGGAGAATGCGGGGCATCAACAATCGTCGCGCAGCGAATCCTCGCCGTTGTGTTTGTTGTTCGAACAACACCATGAACCGAAATCAGCACGATGGACGAAGCCCCGCATGGCAATGCGGGGACCTGACTTTAGGAGCGGAGCGACACCTCGCCGTTGCATTTGTTTTTTGTGGGATAATCACGACGCGAATCGAACAGCAAACGGCGAGGATTCGCTGCGCGATATCAGTCAGGTCCCCGCATTGCCATGCGGGGCTTTAGCGTCTTGCTGGTTTTGTTGTTGGGTGTAATTCGAGAGGT
>JAAYCO010000139.1 GCA_012729725.1 Planctomycetota bacterium | reverse complement strand
TATTGAGCATTTACGCCTGACCTTTGTCAAAGTTGTTGGGGAGATTATGGCCCGGGGGCGTCGGCGGATAAAGCGCAAATCCAGAGTGATGTTGTTGGTCTGTCAGCTTGCGAAAATACCGCTCGGGCCGCTAAAATCGCCTCAGGCATTCTGGAGCAATGATGATTTTTCGGCGAATTTGCGTATTTGCAGTGCTTGTGGCGGTTTTGGCGTCCTTTTGCCTCGCTGATGATCTCGGCGTGCCTGTGACGCCGGCCCAGTATCAGGCGCAGAATCCGCCGCTGTTTCCTCCTCCGGTGGTCCGGCTGTACAACATTCGCCGGGCGCTGGATGAATCGCTTTCGCCGGATGAGCGGAACGAGTCGCTTCGCCTCTCCGTGCTTCTGGCGGGCGATGATCCCCATGCACTCGACGAAGTGTGGGGGCTGATCGGCGAAATGCCCATGAGCGGCGACTTCGCCCAGACCGCCCTTATGGCGCTTCTTAAGACCAATCAGCCCAAGCTCGCGCCGTGTGCTCTTGGCGCCCTGCCGCTTCTACCGCCCGGACAACTGCGCGAAAGCGTGTTCGAGTGGCTTTCTCGCAACGCGCAGCGCGATAACCTTGCTGACCTGGCCAAGGCGTGGGCGCTGGAGCGGCCGGACGGCAGGGACGAATCTCGATACCGAGAAGTGACTTCGCGTGTCGCGGGCGTTCCATGGGAACAGGCGCTCCTGGACGGCATAAACGCCCCGTCGTTCTTCGCCCGGGGCTCGGCGATGATGATTCTGGCGTCTCGCGTGAATGTCGCCACGCTTCGCGCCAAGCTTGCCGTGATGACTCCGCGGACGGAGGCCATGGCGACGTTGAAGTCAGCGGTCGCCCAGCTTGAGTATGTGCCCGCCAACGGCGCGGAGCTTTTGGCGGCGGTGATGATTTACCGCGTCCAGGGCGGCACGTTTGCGCCGGCCGTCAATCTTAACCGCCGGTGGAGGCACGGCGACGGATACCGCTTCAATATCCGCGATTATCACCTGCTTTCGCGCCTTGACGACGGCAGGCGGATGCTCAATAAGGACGAGCTGATATCGTTGCTTGGAAGATCTCTCGCCCGGCGGCAGCATGTCAGATGCGGCGCCGTTCGCACGGACGTATTTGCCGAGCAGATTCCGTTCCTTTCAACGCCGGACCTGTGGAACCTGTATCTTCTCGAGCAGATGTTTTCTCGCCCTCGCGTTGGGGCAGCTTTGCGGGTTCTGGCTGTCAACTCCGGTGAAGCGTCCCGAGCGTATGGAGGCCTGGTGTTCTGCACGAACGGCAAGGCTGAGGCGACGCTGTATGAATCTTCATCGCAAGGCGGTGGCGAAGGCTTCAAGTACGTCCCGGCCCAACGTCTTCTGGACGATGCGCGCGATTCGATGTGCAGACTGATCGTCCGCCTGGATCGATCCTCGCGGCAGTCTCCCGGGCCAAGCAAGGGCGACATAGAGGAAGCCGTCGCGGGCAACTATTACGGCCTGATGGTCACCAGCGTCAGCGATGACGAGTTCTGCGCCCACTACTTTGGTCCCTCCGGGGTGGTCATTTCGCTTGGTCGTTTCCCTTACGGGCAATGACCGTAGCGGGGCCGGATGTTTGCCTTCAAGGTATAATGCATTTTGGGCCGAAGGTATACGCAGTTAATGAAAGGGCAAGTTGTGGACAAGCACGGACGACGGCTGGACAAGGAACTTGACGATCTCAAGAAAAAGCTGCTTCACATGGCCTCGATTGCTGAGACGATGATCGACAAGACGGTCAGCGAACTGGTCGAGCGGGACGAGAAGATTGCCGATCCGGTTCCAGAATACGAGGAAGAGCTCAACCGGCTTCAGATTGATATCGACGAAGAAGCGATAATGCTTCTTGCCACGCAGCAGCCGGTTGCGGGCGACCTTCGGTTCATCATCACCGCGTCCAAGATTAACAGCGAACTGGAGCGGATTGGCGACCTGACGATTAACATCACCGAAAACGTGCACACATTGCTAGAGGAGCCGCCGCTCAAGCCGCTGATAGACATTCCTCGCATGGCGGACCTGGCGCGGCAGATGGTTCGTGACTCGCTGGATTCGCTGGTGAAGGAGGACGTGCTGCTAGCCCAGTCGGTTATCTCTGCCGACGATCAGGTTGATGGGCTGAAGGATCAGGTGGTCCGCGAGTTGGTTACGTATATGATTGGGGATCCTCGGGCGATTGAGCGGGCCTTGGCGTTGATTTTGATTGCGCGGCACGTGGAGCGAATAGCGGACCACGCAACCAACATCGCACAGGACGTGATATACCTAATTCAGGGTCGCGACGTGCGTCACCCTCGCATTGCGCGCGATAAGGAGTAGCTCTGGTTCGCTGGCCGTTAGCGGCGGCGGCAGAAATTTCGCCTGAGGCTCAGAGATTGTTTGACAGGCCGCGAGTCTTGCACGTAGTATAAGAAACACGATCGCGGGGTAGAGCAGCTAGGTAGCTCGTCGGGCTCATAACCCGGAGGTCGCAGGTTCGAATCCTGCCCCCGCTAGTGATTATGCAACAAGGACTTACGGCAACGTAGGTCCTTTTTTTTAGGGGCCGAAATGCCATCTGTACCCCGAATTGTACCCTAGCGATCTTCGGGGGGCAAAAAAAGTGAATTTTGCATGCCGAATTTTCCCGCTTTCCTGCAATACCACCAATAGACGAGCTGTCTTTGGCCTTGGATACGGAGAATGATCATGGCATGCCTCAAGAAACGTGGTGACACTTATTACGCACAGTATTATGCAAATGGCAAACAAAAACGTCGCTGCCTGCATACCGACAATTACCAGATCGCCAAGGCGCGCCTGAGGAACCTGGAGCAAACACTCCAGGGTGCAGATGACAGTCAACTGCCCACTCGAACCCCCCTGCCGGCAGTGCTGGAGAATTTTGCAAACCACATCCGAGCCCACAAACGTCCAAAGAGCGCTCAGACTGAATTATGCAGGCTGCGGTTCATTTTCGGAACCGTTACACCGGCTCTAGCCAACAGCAATGCCGGCGGCGGGCCTTGTAGTCGCCATTCTGCCGTACGACATATAGAGAGCACAATCTTCGAGCAGATCGCAACCCATGATATGTCTGCCTTTATTCAGGAAAATGCCAGACAACATGGATGGAGCGGCAAAACTGCGAATGACTACAGGCAGCTGCTGGTTCGGCTGTTCAACTGGGCAATGGACGAGGGCGGAGTTCGAATACCCGGCGATCGCAATCCTGCTGTGAAGATAACCAGATACCGCGAGAACAAGAGCCCCATCACATTCCTCACACTGCAGCAGATAGAAGAACAACTGGCAGCTTTGGCCCCATACCCGCAACTTCAAACGATGGTTGCCGTCTATATTTACGCGGGGCTAAGACGCGAAGAGGCACTGTGGCTCCAACTGGATGATGTTGACACGCACGCTGGGGTGCATGGCGTTCTGCGTATTCGTGCCAAGACAGTCAACAGTGTATATTGGAGGCCCAAGACAGGGATCGACAGAGTAGTACCCATTAGTTCTGCCCTCAGATGCTACCTCGACCGCTATACCCCCTGCTCCTCAGCCGACAATTGGCTCTTCCCCAGCCCCAAAGGTGTCTGGTGGAATCCCGACAACTTCTCGCATGATCTTAGGCAAGTCCAGTCTGCAATTGGCCTTGACTGGAGTTGCCTCGACTACAGACATACGTTTGGCAGTCAGCTTGCACAGAAAGGCGAAAGCCTTTACAAGATCTCACATCTTATGGGCAACAGCCCGGAAATCTGTCGTAAGCATTATGCGGCC
This sequence comes from Planctomycetota bacterium, assembly GCA_012729725.1. Lineage (GTDB taxonomy): Bacteria > Planctomycetota > Phycisphaerae > SM23-33 > SM23-33 > JAAYCO01. The sequence continues at coordinate 193 of JAAYCO010000139.1, read as the reverse complement.
CTTATTCCAGAGGCATTGACAGATACCGTCGAGTTTCCCCAGCACGGGCCTGAAACATCGCCACCTGCTCCAGAACCAGTTGTCTGCCCCACATTCCGGCTGCTGCTGCCTCAAGATGACAACAAGCAGTGCCGTTTCGTGGCCAGTTCGTAAGTGCACATGTCCGTGGCTTTGCATGGACTTACAAGGACGG
>JAAYCO010000138.1 GCA_012729725.1 Planctomycetota bacterium | reverse complement strand
CCGCCACAAACACCGTCACCAGCCTGGGCGCGTCCAATCTGCCGATCAAGCTTGGCGGTTACTCCGGCACTACCGAGAGCCGCACGCCGGGCATGCTGATTGACGACTTCCGCATCTACAACACGGCACTGGACAGTGCCGCCCTCGAGGCAATTCGTCTGGAAACCATACCCGAGCCCGCGACCATTGCTCTGCTCGCAGCCGGGGCCGTGGTGGCGCAATTCAAGCGCCGACGGGCGAACTGACGAACCCAGGTGATGAACCAGAGGGATGAAGACGGGTCAAACCGGCTTTCATCCCTCTGATCATCCACAGGCTGCCTGCGTCACTGGCCGACGACCCGATGCATGTTCTGGACACATGCGGATCTGGCGGGATAATATGCCCCAAGCGGAAATCGCTGAAGGGGCCGATTATGGAAAACACACTTGCGCCGTCGAGAAAACGCCGCGTTGTGAAGCGGCTGCTGACGGCATTGGCCGTCTTGCTGGCCTTAATAATCGTGGTGGTGGGGCACGACGAGTTGGTGCAGGAGTTTCCCAGCTTCAATTCCCGGCTGGATGAGATCGATCTTGGTTCGGGTCGAACTCGCACAACCAGATATCTGTTCTTCGTCCCTATCAGCGTGGCCATACACCAGACGGCCGTCTCGCGCGTGCTTGCAGATGCGGGCGGGGCCGAAGGCGATGAGCAATGGCACACAACGCACTCGCATATGCACACAGTGCTAGTTCGTGTGCGTGTGAATTACCGGCACGGCGGTGCGCCGGGCAGCATCGACAGCCTTAGCAAGGTTTGGCAGACGGGCGGTTTCACTGCCGACGCTCGCCGGAAGTCGGCGCGTCAGTTGCTTCATGTCATGCGTGAAAGCAAAGCGGCCGGACTTGGCGGTCTCTACGTCAGCGAGCTTATCGGTCTTATCCAGGATCGCAACCCGCCTGCCGACATGCTGACGGCTGCCGATATTCCCGATGATCTCGCCGAACAGGTTCTGTGCAAATAGCCCCCCATGGAAATGGGGGATTAGCGTCCATCGCACAGCGAAACCACGCCGTTGTCTACATTCCACCATTCACATTTTTCCAGCATATCTGCATACTAGTAGCTTCGGTCAAGTGTCAATATCATTAGCAGTCTGTTCGTTATTTGACAGGCATTCCCTGAACATGTACTATTGTACCACGCATCTGTGCTGTTCGATTCCTGTGACAGCAGTATCGGGATAGGTTTTCATGGACGAAAATGACACGGTACCGGGCGTGGCGTTGCGCAGAAACCTCCATCAACCAGATATCAGTTCTCCATTGGCACACCTTCTGGTAAGAGAATCCATTGTCCACAAGCATCAACTGGATGCCCACCTGCAAGGTGTCGCCAGCCTGGCGGGGGACTTTGCCGATGCATTCAACATGCGTGAGTTGGCCTGCCTTGCAGGCCTATGGCACGATGTTGGCAAGTTCAGCAATGCGTTTCAGCAATATCTGCACGACCTGGACGCAGAGGGTGCGCATCTTGAGGGGCAGAGAGGAAGAGTTGATCATTCCACGGCAGGCGCAGTTCATGCAGTCAGGCTTCTTGAGAAAGCCAACCCTCTTGCGGCGCGAATTCTTGCCTATTGCATAGCCGGTCATCACACCGGCCTGGCAGACTGGCATACAAGCAGTGACTCAAGCCTAAGTGTTCGGCTGGCGAGAATGAAGTCCGAAACATCCGACGCATTGGAACGAGCCCCTTCAAGCATTCTGAACCAGCCTGCACCAAGCATTACGCCGATCATAGCAGGGGAGGCAATCGAACTGGCGGCTCAGGCGGCTTTTCTAGTCAGGATGTTGTTCTCGGCGGTTGTTGATGCAGATTTCCTGGATACTGAAGCATTCATGAACGCGCAGCAAGCCGCGAAACGCAGAGACCATCTCCCTGACGTGGACAAGATGCACGACACCCTCATGCATTTTTTGCAGCGTCTAAATAGTGAGTCGAAGCAAACCGCCGTCAATCAGCAGAGACGTGGCGTTCTGCAAGCCTGCCTTGATGCAGCCAAAGATCAGCCGGGGTTCTTTTCGTTGACAGCTCCTACCGGCAGCGGCAAGACGCTTTCCTCTCTGGCCTTTGCACTGTCACATGCGCGAGAGCACAGGTTAAGCAGAGTCGTCTACGCCGTCCCATTCACAAGCATAATCGAGCAGAATGCTGATGTATTCCGGCAAGCCTTGTCGGAACTGGGCCCGTCTGCAGTAGTGGAGCATCATTGCAGCATTGACCCTGAGAAGGAGACCCCGACTAACAGGCTTGCCTGTGAGAACTGGGATGCAGGCATCATAGTGACGACCAATGTGCAGTTGTTTGAGTCGCTCTATGCCAGCAAGACTTCACGCTGCAGAAAACTTCACAACCTTGCTCGCAGTGTAATCGTTCTGGATGAAGCTCAGGCACTGCCGGTGGAATTCATCGCGCCATGCCTGGCAGCGCTGAAAGAACTGGTCCGCAACTACGGCTGCACCGTAGTCCTGTGCACAGCAACACAGCCGGCGGTACATCGCGGCGAACAGTTTCCAATTGGCATTGACAGCCCGCGCGAGATTATCACAGACGCCAAGGCCTTGTATGCATCGATGAAACGGGTTCATGTGAGGCATGCAGGCAGATTATCGGATCCGGAGCTGTTGCAGCATATCGGCCGCCAGCGACAGGCGCTGTGCATTGTGAACACCAGGTCGCATGCTGCCGGGCTGTACGCGGAGCTCAAATTCAACGGCGACGCACATCACCTTAGCGCCGCAATGTGCCCTCAGCATCGCAGTGAAAAGCTCGCAGAAATCAGACGTCTTCTGGATGCCGATCGGCCATGCCGTGTGGTCTCGACTCAGTTGATAGAGGCGGGGGTGGACATCGACTTTCCCATGGTTTATCGCGCAATAAGCGGGCTTGATTCCATCGCGCAGGCCGCTGGGCGCTGCAATAGAGAAGGCAAGCTACAACACGGGGAAGTACTTGTTTTTGAAGGTGAAGAACCTCCGCCGGTGGGGCATCTCAAGCGCGCCGCTGACACCGCCGGCGAGTTGATCGGCCTGTATGACGATATGCTCTGTCTCGACGCAATCGAGCAGTACTTCAGCCTGCACTACTGGAAGTGCAAGGAAGGCTGGGACCAGAAAGGTGTTCTGGGATTCTTTAAGATTTCCGGGGGCTGCCCGTGTGTGATTTTGAGCAAGCCGCCAAGGAAATGCGGCTGATAACCGACGTCACCAAGCCGGTTCTTGTGCCGTGGGGGAATCGAGGACAAGCCCTCATTGCGGAACTGCGAGACAGTCCTTTTCCAGATCGCAAGCTGCGGCGAGCTTTGCAGAGATACACCGTATCAGTCTACGAAAAGCAGTGGCAACAGCTAAGAAACACGGGGAGGTTGGACATGTTGCATGACCAGTATCCAGTTCTGATTGATATGGATCAGTACGACGAAAATGTGGGCTTACAGGGCCTTCTGAGCTACGACTATGTGATGTAATCATTGCACTAAGTGCCAACTAGTGTAGTGCGTCAATTAGTTTGAACATTATTCAGGACGGCTCTGGCGCGTGCGACTTTTGCCATGATGTCTTCGACTTTGGCCGTCCAAACGAACGTCTTCGGGTTCTGGTTATGCTTGGCAATGTAATCCATAATCACGTCGATCAACTGTTCGATGCCGGTAAACGACTGGCGACGAATCCGCTTGTCGGTGATCTCGCGGAACCACCGCTCGACCATGTTCAGCCACGAACTGCTAGTCGGTATGAAGTGCATGTGGAACCGCGGATGTCGCTTGAGCCACCGCTGAACTTCAGGCGTCTTGTGCGTGAAGTAGTTGTCGGCAATCAAATGCAGGTCCAACTCCGCCGGCGTCTGAGCGTCAACAAGCTTGAGGAACTTGATCCACTCCTGGTGACGATGCCGCTTCATGCATGTGCCGATCAATTTGCCTTCGGCCAGTTCCAACGCCGCGAACAAGGTCGTCGTGCCGTTGCGCTTGTAATCGTGGGTCATAGTCCCGCAGCGGCCCGGCTTGATCGGCAATCCCGGCTGTGTCCGATCCAACGCCTGAATCTGGCTCTTCTCATCGCACGACAGCACAAGGGCATGCTCCGGCGGATTCAGATACAGTCCGACCACATCGACCAACTTCTCGACGAATCGCGGGTCGTTGCTCAACTTGAACGTCCGGCTCAGGTGCGGCTTGAGACCGTTGGCCTGCCACACGCGCCGAACCATCGAGTCGCTGGTGCCCAGCGCAGCGGCCAATGTCCGAGTGCTCCAGTGCGTTGCATTCTCCGGCCTGCGCTGCGTGGTCCATTCGATGATCTTCGTGGCCACGGCGTCGCGGGCCACGGGCTTACGGCCACGACCGGGAGCGTCCTGGACGATGCCCGGCAGACCGAGTTTCACAAACCGTTTCCGCCAGCGTCCCACCAGCAGGGGCGTAGTTCCGATCTGGGCGGCAATGTCTTTGTTTTCCTGACCGTCGGCCGCCAGCAGGACAATCTTCGCTCGCTGCATCAGGCGAACCGGAGTGCTGCGCCCGCGAGCCCAGCTTTCCAGAATGGGACGTTGCTCGTTGGTCACCGTTACGCTCGGAGCTATCCGCATGTTGTTATCCTCTCTACTCAAGAGGATAAACACAAGGTGGCATAATAACAATCATTAATTTTGACGCACTACACTAGGAAGCTAAGAAACATCGTTGCTATCCCGAAGACTCGGCCACAAGAGACTCATCCTGAACGAGTCCCAAAAGCGCCGGTTGGCAGAGGCCGCTGGCAAGCTGGGCAAGGACTTGCAGCGCCAAGTTGGGACGCTGTTCTCGCCCGAGACAATCGCATGGGACTGTACATCATTTTGTACATCAAATATTGCAAAACATGGTAAATATGGTAAACGTGGCATAGTCAGAATGGGTTACGTAACCCTTGATGGTATCGCTATTTCCTTTCCACACAACGATTTGCGGGAAGATCTCTGAGGCGTCTCATGACCCGGAGGTCGCAGAGGAATGATGGCTACGCCGATGTCTGCCGAAGCGCTGGCTGCACGACAGGAAGCGTATATTGATCGTATTCCTCTTGGCCGAATTGCTCATCCTGGCGAAGTTGCCGACGCGGCAGTCTTCTTGTGCAGTGCCAGGGCAGGATACATGACGGGAGCAACGGTGGATGTCAGCGATGGCATGTTGATGCATTGAGTAACTTGAATACTTGTGGAGACTCATTTTGTCAGTCGATTCATACGATGTCGTCGTGGTAGGTGGTGGCAGCGGCGGATTGGGCGCTGCGATCTCAGCCTCTCGGCTGGGCTGCAAAGTGCTGCTTCTCGAGAAAGCCAATGAATTGGGCGGCACCGCTGTCCATGCAGGCGTGAACTGCTGGGAACCTGGAGTTGGCGGAACAGGAGTCCCCTTTGAAATATACAGACGTTTAGTATCTGTTCATCAGGCAGTGGGAATTTACTCCTTTGGTCGACACGGCTGCTGGTCTGCACCACAAGGACAACCTCGCTATCCCGGCGGCGAAGCCTTGCAAGATCCCGCCCGAAGTTACGCTGATACACTACGGCGTTTCGGTGCAGGGGCGTTTCGGCATTCCGAAGCGTTCATTCGAAAGCACTGGCATGGCGTTGTCTTCGAGCCCGACGCCTACATAAAGGTAGTTAATGAGATGCTTGCGGAAGCGCGATGTGCTGTTCTTGTCAATACCGCATTCCGCCATGCTGAAATCCGGAACGATCGCGTTGTCTGTCTGGAGCTCAACGATGGAAGAGTTGTTCATGGCAAGCTCTTCATCGACTCCACCGGCGACGCCTGCTTGGCCAAAGCGTGCGGGTGTCGAGTGATTCTAGGACAGGACAGCTTCGCCGACTACGCCGAACGCGATGCGCCAGCTACCCGAAGCTGCCAACTTAACGGGGTTTCACTCTTGTTTCGTGTGCGAGTTCGCAACGTCAGGCGAGTAGATTCACTGCCGGATGATGTGCCGGCAACATGCTGGTGGAGCGACCATTTTCCGAATATGTCAGTATTCCAGTACCCCAATAGCGACTTGAGTCTGAATATGCTGCCGACCATGAAGGGGAACGAGGCCATCGAACTGGGACCGGACAGAGCATATCATGAATGTCTGCGACGCACTCGTGCCCAGTGGCATCACTGCCAAATGACATTCCCGGAATTTCAGCAGTACCATATTGTCTGGACTGCACCGACTCTGGGTGTGCGAGAGTCACATCGCATTGTTGGCCGTTACGTCTTGACGGAGCACGACTTGCTGGCCGGACTGAGCGATCAGGTTCACGATGACATAATTGCAATCGCCGATCATGCCATGGATACTCATGGCGGACCTGACAGTCGCTGCGGAGAACTGAGCCAACCCTATGGCATTCCCTATCGATGCCTACTACCGGAAGGAATCACTAATCTTATTGTGGCCTGTCGAGGCGCAAGTTTCAGCTCTATTGCCGCGTCAAGTTGTCGGCTGTCTCGTACGATGTTTTGTCTCGGCCAAGCTGCCGGCTCAGCCGCGGCTCTAGCTCTGCAACAAAATGTCGATCCCTCGGAAGTGGACATCGTACAACTGCGCGATTTGCTCGGTCGACAACACATCCAGCTTCATTGGCCAATAGAGGAGGATATTCGTTCCCATATTGGGACCACATGACAATGGCACAATGTCATCAGATCTCTCAAGAGGTGGATGAGGTTTTGCATAGAGCGACCGTTTCGGCACGATGCCAAGCAGTCGTCGTTACTCACTCTCGGAGAATATGCCACCGCCGCTTCCGAAGCCATGTTCGGGGAGGATAAAGGGGTCAGGAACCTTTTTCGCCTCAGCAACTTCTCGTCTAATCCGCCATCCCATTACCCACCCGCACCTACGGCCAAAACGCGGCGATGGTTATCGTCAGCCAGATGACGACGCCGATGGCGAGTTTCAGAATCATGCCGGTTGCTGTGCCAAGTCCGGCGCGGATGCCGATGCGAAGGCCGGCCCAGTGAGGGCGGCCGCGGGATGTCTCGCCGGCGAATGCGCCGATGAAGGCGCCAACAGATGCGCCGACGAGCGATCCGAGCAGCGGAATGGGAATAAAAATCGTGCCAGCGACGGCGCCGATGACGCCGCCGGCAAGGGCGCCCAACGCCCCGCGCCTTGTGGAACCCGCGGCCCGGGCGCCAACCATCCCCGCCAGCAACTCAAGCGCCTCGCCTAGCACGGCAAGCGCCAAGACGGCTGCGAGCGTCCAGACGCAAAAAACGCCTTCGCTCCACCGCCACCAGGCAAAGAGGAACGTGAAGCCCAGCATCAGCCAGTTGCCCGGCAAGGCAACCAGATTCAGCATCAGGCAGCCGGCGTTCACCATCGCAAGCAATGTAATCCAAATGTAGCTCATAGGCATTGGGCCGTCGGTTGTCGCTATTGTGCATATTCTAACCTGACGGCACGAGCCTTGAACATGGGGTTCGTGCTCGCGCTTGTCTTAGGATTGGAAGCAACGGGAATCGTTGAAGCCCAATGGGATTCAAAGCACGGCCGCATCGCCCTTGTTGCGTGCGTATAATTGCCCAGAAGACGATTAACCCGGGGCATAAGGGGAATAGCCATGCCAAACAAGGAATGGTCCGCTGCGCCCGAAAAAGGCGGCGCGGTTGAAGAAGCCAAGCACAAGGCCCACGAAGAGGGCAGGCGGATAAAGCAGACCGCCTCCTCGGCCCTCGATGAGGGCAAACAACGCGCGGGCGAACTTGCCCAGGAGAACAAAGACCGCATCTGCGAAAGCCTGGACTCTGCAGCCTCCGCACTGCACGCCGCGTGCGACCGACTCAGGGCCGAGAATCACGGCACGATGGCCCAGTGGGGCGAGGCGGCCGCGGATGAACTCAGCAGGTTTTCGCAGGGCCTGCGGGATCGCGAACCCGGCGGCATGCTGAACGAGGTTGAAGAATTCGGCAAGCGCCGGCCGGAAGCGTTCCTTGCCGCTGCCCTCGTGGGGGGTATCGCTATCGGACGCATCATCAGAAGCACCGCCTCGAGGCAACAGCAGTCGTCCCACGTTCAGGCGGCATAAGGGGAATTCGATGACAACCATGGAAACCGAAACGCAGGAATCTCTTGATCAGCGCAGCACCGTCGATCTGTTGCGCGACCTGTCCCGCAAGTCGATGCTGCTGATAAGGCAGGAGATCGAGCTTGCCAAGACCGAGATGACCGAGAAGGCCAAGGTGTATGCCCGCAATT
>JAAYCO010000137.1 GCA_012729725.1 Planctomycetota bacterium | reverse complement strand
TTTCCCAAGGATACCAGATCTGCGGGGCAATTGTCATATCCGGCATCGTGTCGATGTGCCTCAACTCCACGTGCAGATCGACGAAGAGCGTGTTGTTGGAATCGCCCTGGCCGTAATAGGTCGCCATCGCGCTTTCATAGCCGCTTTGGCCGTGCAGGTTGGCGAGGGTGTGAGACGAGTAGTAACTGCCTGGGCTGGGATTGATGACTCGCGCGGGCAGCGTGACGCTTGCAACCACGATGGACTCAGAGACGAACACCTTCTGCTCTGGCGTTCTGATGTCGTCGAAAGAGGTCTTGTCCCAGCTTCGCCAGTCTTTGTTCAGGTAGGCGTTCATCGCCATGGTCGGCAGCTCCTGGATGCTCGACCAGACGCTGGGCCTGTCATCGGCGGGACAATGAAGCACGGCAACGCCGTCCTTGTTGAACTCGTAGCCGAGGTATTCGGACAGGCGCGTGTGCCAGTTGTAGTTTTTGTAGTCCTGGGTGAATATCGGCAGTTCCTGCTTGTGATCGTCAAGATAGAACCGAAGGCCCACGCCGACGGATCGCATGTTGCTCATGCAAAGGGTGGTGCGGGCCAGATCGCGGGCCTTTGTCAGGGACGGAATGAGTATGGAAACGAGAAGCGAGATTATCGCCACGACAACCAGCAACTCGATGAGCGTGAAAGCCCTGCCGCTCTTGTTAAGATATTTCGATGAAGTTGTCATAACCATGATCTCCGCTTCTCGTTCCATCACTCAACAAATTACGACCTGCCGACTACGCATGCCTTCTCTTGAGCAGCAGCCCCGCGGCGCCGGTAACAAGCAGGCCCACTGTCATCGGTTCGGGAACCTGAACGTCCTGGACGGTGATCTCATCGATGTAAACCTGGTACCTGCTGGAGATGCTCGCCAAACCGGCATGGAATTTATCGAAAGTCGAATCGGCAGCCTGGCCGCCCACGAGTTTGAAAGTCGTGCTTCCGGCGGAATTGACCAGTTGAATCCAGTCGGCATCGGCAGCCTTCTTGCCCCAGACCTGGATGTCCTGGCCGGAACGCTGGTACTTGATTTCGTAGGTGGTTCCCATAACCATGGGAAGAAGCGCATCCTGGTAGCTCCAATTCCAGACATCTGCGCCCACGGTGGAGCGTATGATGAGCTTGGCGCTGCTGTCGCCCGAATACAGAAGGCCAATGACGATGTCTCTGTTACTGCCGGTGGCGGTCATCGGCTCGAGCACATAACCCATGTTGTCGCCGGAGGGAACGCTTGACGGCGTGAACTTGACCTTCACCTCGTATTCCGTGCCCTGTCCGGAAATCGTGGGCGAGTACACGTTAGCCTGCGACGTCTTGTCAGGACTGTACACCCACAGTGCCTGCTTGCCGGAACTCCATGCAGCGCTCGACCCGCCTGTTCCAGCAATCACCTTCGTCCACGGAGTGGCGCCTGCGAATGGATCGGATGTGAAATCCTCGTGATAGTAAACCTCTGCTGATACGGAACCGGCCAATAATGCCAGTGCTGCACAAATAACCAAGCTCTTGCTCATCCCTTTCTCCTTTGCCAGATAAGTTGTTTCCAGAGACATTGTCTGAACCTCGCACGAAGACCTGAGCACACAATCCACATCTATCACGGACCATTAAACTTGTCAACGATAAAAACTAAATTCTTTTAACAGTCGTCAATATACTGTTTAATCTCTTTTTGTCCGACTCACGCCTCCTCCGGGCATTGGTCAAGATATCCTGGCCTTGGCTGGCCGAAATGCTGATGCAATCCTAACTGTTGCATTTGCAATAGCTTCCACATCACAACACCTATGGGCGGACACTGCCGCCCCGATCAACTGCCTGCTGACCGGCTACAGCTTCTTGTCAAGGTCTATGCCGAAGGCATTGCATGCTAACTTTTCTGATCGGCCACTAAAGCAACCGTTTTTTAGTTAACCATCAAATTAAGCCGAGCGTGCAGTTAAGCCGCCTCGGCATGCCTTTCCGTATTTTGAGCCTACATATTTGAGAGTTGCATCATCATTCCACGCCCTTGGTCGCAAGCCTAAGCTGGCCGCGTCTGGCGGGTCCGGTTGATTCTCGAATAATCAGTCTGGTTGGCACAACCACCTGCTCCGGCGTCAAGATGTCGTTGCTTTCGATGCTCTTAAGAATCATCGCCACCGCGGAGCGACCTATCTCGTCAGCCGGCTGGGCGATCGTCGTCAGCGCGGGATATGTGCGTCCGGTGCTGCTGATGTTGTTGAAGCCTGTCAGCGAAATGTCCCGCGGAACGCTCAAGCCCATTCGGTGCAGGCATGTCAGCATGCACTCTGCCAGTTCATCAGAGCTTGCCATGATGGCAGTGCAGTCAGGATGCGAAAGCAGGAATTGCTTTAGGCTCTGGTGCACCTTGTCCATGTCAAAGACGTTCCTGCCCATTTCATCAGCCTTGTCGGGCTCGGTCAGAAACACGACCCGGTGATCGCCGTCAAGTCCGTGCGCGCTCATGGCCTGCCGATAACCGGCAACTCGCCTGTCCGGAATCCATTCCCGACACCATTCGGTGCGCAGCAGGTATATCTCCCGATGCCCCAATTCACACAGATGCTCCACGCATTCTTTACAGCCTGCCGAGCGATCCAACAGGATATGCTTGCATGGCACGCCTAGCTCGACGTCAAAGAACACTATGGGAACCCGCACCTTTCCCAGCGCCTCAAGGAGGCCTGGTCTGTGCGGGCCGTACACCAGCAGCCCGTCAACACCGCGTCGGATCATCTCGTCAATCGCCTCAGAGACAACCTCAACGTCGGCTTCTTCCTTCTGGAAATGAAGAAAGCTCGTCAGCAGCCGGTAACCGGCATTTGCGAACATCCTGTCAAGAACCAACACCTTGGCGGCCACCACTTCCAACAGAAACGATGTCGTCAACAATCCGATGGTTCTGGTTTTTCCCTTTACCAAGGCTTGAGCCAGAAGATTCGGCTTGAAACCCAGTTCCGCTGCTATCCGGGCTATTTCTCCCCGCTTGGCTTCACTCACCCGATTGCTGTCGCGAAGGGCAAGAGAGACCGCGGCGCTAGATACGCCTGCCCGCTCTGCAATGTCCTTCATCTTAACAGCCATGATGACCTCATTGATTTGTTAATCGGTTAACAACCCTATGTTAAGCGAATAACTAAAAGGCGTCAAGTGATCTTTCTCACTTTTTGTTGCTTTTATTTCTCGCCTGGAATGACCCTAACGTCTGCTCAACCAAGACAGGACTATAGGAGGCTCGGGCTACTTGTCCGCCACGGGCAGTGACGCAACCGTGATCTGCTCAACGTAAAGCTGGTATCTGCTGGTATTGGCGTTCAAGCCGATCTGGAATTTGTCGAATGTGGATGATGCATCCTGGCCGTTGACCAGCTTGAAGTCGACGCTGCCCGCCGAGTTCTTCAACTGCATCCAATCGGCGGAGGCAGTGGGCTTGGCCCAGACGTGCACGGTGTTTGAGCCCGACGTTCGCTGGTACTTCACCTGGTAGCTGGTCCCTGCCGCTATCGGCAGCACGTCGTTCTGGAAACTCCAGTTGTATATGTCCGCGCCCACGGTGGAGCGAACGCCCAGCCGGATCTGCCCGCCCGCATAGAACAATGCGATCGGAACATCGCGAAGGCTGCCCGCCTGATCCATCGGGGCCAGCACGTACACCGTATTGTCGCTGTTGACCGCCCCGGTCTTCTTGTCGTTGGAGTGGGCCGGCGTGAACTGCACCATCACCTCGTATTCCGTGCCCTGGCCGGTGATGGCGGGCGAATACGCGTTGGCCTGCGATTCCTTGTTCGGGCTGTACACCCACAGCGCCTTGAGGCCCGAACTCCATGCTGTGCTGGAAAGCTGATTCTCGGTGCAGACCTTCGTCCACGGATTGGCCCCCGTGAATGGGTCGGATGTGAAATCCTCGTGATAGTAAACCTCGGCGGACGCAACCAGAGCAGTCCCGAACATGACGGCGCAGACCAGCAGAGTCCTGCACATGCGATTCTCTCCTTGGTCGAGAATATGGACGGGCGGCATTGCTACTACCTTGATAGATGAGCTGAGCACTATTCATCTTTTATCACCTGAACACGATTGTGTCAATACAGACTCTTCACCGCAATCAAGGCTCTTGCATCCCGCCTCACGGGGTCGTATAACGTCTGGAAGTCCACGGCCCCAACGGGCTGCACAAAAGGAAAGGCTTGACTATGAAGGTGATTGCACAGACGGCTGCACTGGCCGAAGCCTTGAACGTAACGGGAAGCATCGTCCCGGCGAGAACGCCCAAGCCCGTCCTTCAATGCGTGAAGCTTATCGCCGCCGACGGCATGCTGACGATCATGTCCACCGATCTTGAAGCCGGCTGCCGCTACCAGGTGGCCGCGGTGCAGATAGAGCAGGCCGGCGAGGCCCTCGTGCCTGCCGCAAGGCTCGCGGGCATCGTCCGCGAAAGCAACGACGAAGAGAGCCTGGTTCTTGAGACCGACAAGGAAGCCTGCCACGTTCGCGGCGCGTCTAGCCACTTTAACGTCTTCGGGTTCGACCCCGCCGAGTACCCCGCCGTCAGCGAATTCTCCGAGCCCGCGGATTTCCAGATATCTGCAAATGTTCTTGCGTCAATGGTCAATAAGACCCTGTTCGCCG
>JAAYCO010000018.1 GCA_012729725.1 Planctomycetota bacterium | reverse complement strand
GCATGAAGATTGCGCAGGCGGATCCTGTTCATTTCAGCAGGAGCGGAAAGCCTGGCGTCAACTGTCGCGGGCAATCCCGCCGGCTTTGACATTCCGCCTCGAGGGCCGATGGCGACATCGCTCAGATCCACCTTCACTGTCGCCTCAATGCCTGATGACGCCTGCTTCACATCAGCCGCCAGAATGGCCTCGCCCTTAACGCTGTTCTTCAACAGCAGGTATTTGAAGCGGGGATATGCGTTCAGCAGCGGCGCATCCGCATCGGCATGCACGGACAAATCAGCCTGCAAGCCTTCCAATGATTGCAGATCAAAGCCTTCGGTCTGTGGAACCGGAAATTCGCACCTGCCGTTGAGCCTGGCGAAGCAGCCGCCAACATCTGCAACCGCGTCCTGCACCTCAAGAAGCCACCTGCCGCGGGCGGCAGTCAGTTGCCCCTCAAGTTGCAGCGTCGAGGGCATGCCGGCAGGTTTCACGACGCCTGACGAGTTAACGCTCATCGATGCGACATCGCAGGACATTGCCCATTTGACCACATCCTGTTCCCGGCGAATGCGAGATTCGATGGCAACGGAACCCTGGCACTGCATAAGCTCGATCCATTCAGCAAGCATCGGGCACGCCGCGGGCAGTTCTTCTATCTGGCGAATATTCAGCTTCAGCTCGGCCGAGGCGCGCTGGTCCCATGGGGGCATTGAAGCGGCTGCGATTACATGTCCAATCGGGCCGTCATACTCCAGGCTGATATCCTTGTTGTCTCCGCACAACGTCAGGAGGCCCAGCTCGCCTCGCGGCTTGCGGAAGAGGGCTGGGGCGTTCTTCTCGTCAACAGTCGCCGGCGATATGTCAACGCCCGCATTCTCCAGATCACACTCAAGACGGAACGCCCCGGCGGACAGCGCCGCCTTTCCGGATATGCGTCCCTGGGCAGACAGCCCATCTGCATTCGTGAAGCATGAAATCACATCCTGCACTTCGTCCAGATCGAACCCGCCATCCAGGGCCAGTCCCGCATCGTCGGCTTCCACCCGCCAGTTGAACAAGTGAAGTCTTCCGGGCGAAGTGAGCAGATGCAGATTGATGTCTTCAAGCCCGTGCGACGACACAACCGATGACGCCACCAGCCGCCATTCATCATCCTGGGCCTTCGTAACCACCGGCGAGCGAACAGTCGTGCCCCGAGGAGCAAGCACGGCCAAATGAAGCATCAACTGCCCCGCATGATCGAGCGAAAAACCGCCGCTCAACGGACCGCGGATATCAAGCCCAGCCGCAACATCCGGACTTACGGACAGCAGATCACAAACCGCTGCGAGGTCATCGATCTCGAACGAGCCCTTCCAGCTCACGTATGCAAGCTCAGCCAGCCAATCCCGCAAGCCGGCCGGGACATGGCGTTCATCGACAAACCTGCGCAGCTTTCGCACTTCACCGCCGCCGCGGAATATGTTGCCGCCCAGCCTTAAAGTGTGCTGCCCTTGCGATGCCCAGGAAAGATCGGAAACGTCCAGCACGCCTTCCATCGCAACTTCAAGCGCCCTGCCCGGCGGCTTGATGACTCTGCCGCACTGAATTATCGTGGTTTCGTCGGCGTTGGCGGATGCGCTGATGTGCAGCTTGCCGTCGGAAAGGCTGCGCGGCTGGGCTTCCTTCACATTCAGGCAAACATCCACCGCCCCTTCCGAGTGGATTTCAGGACCAAGAGGCTCCAGGCCGCCCAGAAGCGCCGAGAGCTTCTCAGGATAGACCCTGCCGCTCATTTGGGCCCAACTGACGCCCTCGATCCACGGCTCAACCAGCAGATTCACCGCCCCGCTTGCGGCCAGGTCCATGCCATCCATGCGGAACCGGAAAGACTTCACCTCCAGCATGCCGCCCACAAGATCAACGGCGGCGGCCCCGCTGGCCAGCGCAACGCCGATCCTCGGCAACGGCGGGCCTGCAATGCCTTCAACCTCCAGATCGCGGGCAGTGATCTTCCATTCAAACTGCTCTACCTGTCCCTGCTTATTCGCCTCAACGGCAACCGATCCGCTGCATCTGCCGCTCAACCGTCGTAGCGAAAGCAGCCATGGAGGCAGTTGGGAAAGATCAACGTTCGAGAAGACTATCGATGCGGCCCCCGCCAGCGAATCGTTTCTGCCTCCCTCACGAAAGCTGATGCTCAGCGGCGCGTCGCCGCGGTCCTGCAGAATGTGGGCGGAAACGCTCACCCTGCCCAAGGCAAGCCTGCTGCCGTCGAACACCTGCGCATCCCTGACGCACAGCACCACCTCTGCCTCTTTGCGCGGGGGCTGAACGCCGATTGTGCAGTCGCGCACGCTCACACGGCCGGTTCTGATGTCCGACTTTAGCTTCGTCAGCGGCGCCAAGCTCAGGTTGCCGTCGTCGTCCCACGCCACCCGGAAACGCGGCTGGATTATCTCCACCCACTCCAGACGTTTGCCAAACAGCATTTTGAGCGGCTCAAACGGGGCGGCGATTGACTTGATTTCAACTAGCGGTCCCCGGCCAAAGCCATTGTCCGGGTCGATGACAATGTCTTTGAGCTCCACACCCGCCCAGCTTATGGACATCGATCCCACCTGGACCGGCACGCCCATGCTGCTTGCCAGATCGCCGGCAATTCGGTCGCCAACGAACCCGGCGGGCAGCCACCATGGCAATGTGACATATGCCGACAGGATCACCAAAGCCAGCAGCGAAGCCGCCCGTACGATCTTCTGCCACCATCGGCGACCGGTGCTGACAGGGGCAAGTTGTTCGACAACGGGCTTCACCTGGCCTCGACTATACGTTGAATCTGAAGTTCAGAATATCGCCGTCTTTGACAATGTAATTCTTCCCCTCAAGCCGCACTTTTCCCGCGGC
This sequence comes from Planctomycetota bacterium, assembly GCA_012729725.1. Lineage (GTDB taxonomy): Bacteria > Planctomycetota > Phycisphaerae > SM23-33 > SM23-33 > JAAYCO01. The sequence goes on along the minus strand of JAAYCO010000018.1, from coordinate 11,103 downwards.
CTTGGCGACTTTCATGTCTCCGCCGGCGGCTTGCATGTCCTCGTACGAAACGGTTTCGGCGCGAATGAAGCCGCGAGCGATGTCGCTGTGAATCTCGCCGGCCGCGGTGACGGCGTCCGTTCCGGCGGCAATGGTCCACGCACGGCACTCATCCTCGCCCACCGTGAAGAAGCTTATCAGATCCAGGCTGTGGTAGCATGAACGAATGAGCCGGTCTCGCGCGGGGCTTTCCACGCCAAGATCAGCAAGGAACTCCGCCCGCTCAGTTGGATCCAACTGGGCGATCTCTTCCTCGATCCGCGCCGAAAGCCTCAGGCACGGCAAGGGGCCAAGCTTATCCTGGCCGGGATCGGATGCTACTTGATCCTCCGAGCAGTTTAGCGCCCCAAGGGCCGGCTTCTGCGAGAGAAAGCTGAAGCTGCGAAGCAGCCGCTTGTCGCCCTCAGACTTCACCACCTGCGCGATGGGCTTGTCGTTTTGAAGAGCATCCGAAAGCTGCTTCATCAATTCGTGTTCACGCAGTTGCTCGTCGCGATTCGCCGAGGGCTTCTTCAGGCCTGCCTCAAGCCGCTCGATGCGATTCGTAACCTGATCCAGATCGGCGAAGATCATCTCGGCCAGCAGCTCCTGCACATCCGCCTCGGGATCGATCCTGCCGCGGTATGCGCCCACGGCGTCGCCGGCGAACCCGCGAACCACCATCACCAGCATGTCGCTTTGGCGCATGGCCTGCCAATGGGCCTTCGCCCTGCTTCTACCGGCCTCGTCCGACAGATCGAAACCCGGCAGATCCAGGAACTCAAGCTCCGCCAGCGTGAACTTCTTTGGTTTGTAGATTTCAGCAAGCCAGCTCAGTCGTTCATCAGGAACCTTCACCACCGCCAGGTGCGGCTGGTCCGGCCGGGACAGATCAACGTTTGAACCGCCCATGGTCGCAACGGCAGAGAATAAAGTGGATTTGCCCGACTGCGGCGGGCCAACAAGCGCAACGCGCATTATCTTCCTCACATTCATGTCCGGGCGCAATACCAGCCCGGCTACTGATTATGCCGGGAATCATACCGATCCGCCGGCGCTTGGGCAACCGCCGCTTGGGCGGATGCGAGCCTTTTGCAAGGTTCCCTATGAAGACGTGTGAGTTCTCAGGCCGTCAACCACCGCCTCGATGTCGCGAAGCTCCTGGGCTGTCGGAACATGTTGTCCCCATCTCAGGCGGTGATAGAACCTTACAACTCGCTGAATCTCATCATTGGGCAGACCCAGATCGTCGGCGGCGTGAGAGGCGATCCTTCCGAGCGTCTGGTGTTGCGACATGTCCAGACCTTTGCCCTCCAGCAGCTTGAGAAAACGAAGGATGAACTTTGCTTGTCTCCATCGGCTGCCCATTACTCGGCGCAGGTACAGTTGACGATGCTGCACTCGATGATAAAGCCTCAGCAGCACCAGAATTTCGAGTCCGCCGCCGACAACGGCAAGCGCGACCATCAGTCGCAGCACCGCCTCATCAACTTCGCCGCTGGCAATCAGCGCCACCAAACCCACCCAAACGCCGCGAAGAACCCCAATGGACCATGCCCCGGCGGTTTTGACGGCCTTGCCGCACGTTTCGGAAACAATCCTTCTGGCTTCATCATCGTACGACATTACCTTGCCGTACCAGGTGGTGTGCATGTCTTCCCACAAACCGGCCAGCCGGCTGCGCCAACCGCCGTCCCGCGGGTCGACGCCGGCAGGTGTGGCGTCGACAATCACCCATCCATCGTCGGGCGAAAAGACCTCCACCCAGGCATGGGCGTCACGCCGGCGGACCACGTACCAGTCATCCTCTTTTTCAATCGGATCCACTCTAAAGCCGCCGACAACCCGCGAAGGCACGTCAAGCGCACGGCACATCACAGCAAGCGCCGAGGCAAAGTATTCACAATGCCCCTTCTTCATGAAGAACAGGAAATCTTCCACGCCGTCGCGTGAGCTGTTGGCCGATGTCAGGTCCAGAGAGTAGTCGTACTTGTCCTGAAGCAAAGTCGCCAGCCTGTACGCCAGCCTCAGGTTGTATTGTCCCCGCAGCCGAGGCGGCGCTGATGAACGAAGCATCAGAAGATCGCGGCACCAGTCCCGCGCCAGTTCCGCCACCAGCGGCGAGACCTCGACAGTGTCGCCCTGAAAGAACCTGGAGGGCGAAAAGTCTATCAGTTCCCAACCGTCGGGGGTTTGAACCTCCGTCCACGCGAGGGCATGCGAGTCTCGCAGCATCGTCACTGCATCTTCACGCCGATGGCGAACCCGCAACCCGCCAACGACGCGCACCGAAATGCCAAGGCTCTTGCCCATCAACGCCACTGCCGACGCGGAATGCTCGCTGCATCCCGCCTTGTGATTCAGAAGAAAATCCTCCACCGGGTCGACAAGCGGATCAACGCCGGGGAACTCCATCGCATATCGAGTTTGACGGGCCACGCTCGATGCCAGCCGGCGCGCCAGCACATCCGGAATAGCCAGCGGCGCCTCAACGCCGTGGAAGGCCAGCAGATCGGCGCAGTAGATTCGCGCCAATCGCTCAAGAGCCGGCGGAATATCACAGGGCAGCGCCCGCGGCTCTTGGGTGTTCTCGCACCAGGTTCTCGGAATTTCTCGCCAGGGCCGGGCGTAATCCGGACCCGGAAGCGACGCCTCGCGCAAAATTTCCAATAGCGACGACCGGAAATACCGCCCGTGTCGCGACGGCCTGCCTCGCCTCCACCACCGCCCGCGCGGCACAGAGATGACCTTGTCTTCAAACTCCGCTACGGACAGCCATTTACCGTTGGCGTATCCGTCGAATATTCTCCTGGGCATGTAAACGCTGCCGCCCTCCGGCGCTGTCGTCGCGCCGGGCACGGGCTCGCCCAGTGCAAAGACGGCGGCGACGCCGGCGAGGCTCATCTCGCCGCTGCGCAGCATTTCCATCATCGATTTAGCGCGACGCGATGAAACCTTGCCGCCCGCGCCGCCCTGCCGGTGGCGCGACCAGACCGTGTACTTTATCCAATCATCCGGCAGCTGACGCTCGGTAATTCGAACCAGTCCCCCGCCGTCCATCTCCACATCACCGCCCGAGTTCATCCGCACGTGCGCTACAGGCGATACCGTCGCCAGGGTGCGGAATATCGTGTCATTCAGAAGCCACGGAGCTATCTGCACCTGCTGTCTCACCAGGCCCTTTTCGCTGGGCGGGCCTGCCGGTGAAAACGCGGTCAGAAAATCATCAGGCCCGCCGGACCACTGCGACCTGGAGTACCTCGTAAACACCGACATGCGGAAGTAGCCAAGGTCCCCCGCCGGCGCCATGGTCTTGCCGTCCATGTCCAGCCGCACCTTCATCGCCACCTCATCCGACAGGCGAACGGTCTTCGCCTTGCCCAGAGTGATCGAGCCAGGCATCGAAGCCCGCCGACTGCCCTGACGTCCGAGGAATGCCGATCGCGGGGTTCCAAGAAACGCCACAAGGCCTGTTATCGCCATGACGATTATCAGCGGCGCAAGCTGCCTTCTGATCGGGCGCTCGGGCCATTTGCGACGGACGTTCCATGCGACTACGTGCGGCGACATCGGCGCATCTTCAACGGACAGATGCGTCGAAACCATCCGATCCAGCCCGGTCTTGAGCGTCAGCACCGCCGTGGTGTAACAGCCGGCAATTAGATAAGCCGTCAGCGCCACGGCCACCGGTATGGATGCATTTATGAGAGCCGTTGCGATCATCAGCAGCATGCTCAGCACCAGCAGCCAGACGTAGTCGCGATTGACGCTTCGCTCGAACAGCTTGCACATGATGATCAGGACGATGAACTTGCCTAGTGTCTCGATTGGATAGTGGGACTGTCCCAGCAATTCGAACACAGTCAGGGCCGAGGCGAGAATGACAGCCGCGTTGATCCATCGGCGGCGGACGCAGAACTCCTTGTTGTTGCTGACCAGCGAAAGGCGTATGCCGCAGACCACGCACGCGGCGATGAGGTAGAACCAATTACCAATTGCAAGCGTGAACGAGGCCAGGCTGATGGCCAGCAGAAACACCAGCGGCCGCTCCAGCCGGCGCCTTTCGCTGACAAGAATGTCGGCCTCGCTGAAGGCTCTTACCGGCATGGCGCCTCCCTGGGGGAAACGGCGACATCATGGAAGAACTGGCTGCAATTGCCCGAGTTCACCACCGTAACGTTTCGGCAGCACCTGTCCAGCGGCTTGGTCACGTCGGCGCCGAGGGGCTTTGCCGACATATTGACGATAACCAGCCGGCTGTTGGCGATCTGCTTGCACGTCAGATGCGTGACAACTTCCTCAAGCCGGTGCGAGCAATTGGCGTCGATATCCGCAAGCGCATCGAGCAGAATCCGCTGCTGGTCTCTGGCGTCCGACGGAGGAAACACAACTATCCGCCCGCCGACCGACAAGACCATGCCCGTGAGGAACGACTTGGATATCGCCGCGTCAACCAGCGTCGCGGCGAACCGGATAAGCCTCTCCCGCTCGGTGTCGGAGATGTTCTCCACCTCGTCAATATAGGTGTCTACAACTACCCACAGCATCTCGGGCAGCGGATGAACCATCTCGCGCACGACAAGCTCGCCCTTCTGGGCGCTTCTTCGCCAGTGAATCCACCGGGGGCTGTCTTCGTTGCGGTAGTCGCGCAGGCCGAAGAACTCATCCTGGCCGCCGCGAACCCGGCTCGGCGCCGATCTTGACGTGTTAACCGCGCCAAATTGCAGGATGTTGTTCCTTAGCTTTCCCCTTGCCGGCCAGACCACCAGTTGCCCCTCGATGGCGCTGACGACCTGCATGTCCAGCAATCCCATTGGGAATATCGTGCCAAGCCTGATCGCCTGGAGCTTTATCCTGCCGCGGCGATGGGCGGTGAACCTGCCTCCCGAACGGAAGGCAGTCGCCGCGGGCAGATGAACGCAATAGCCCGATGCGCATTCAATGCCTATTGGGGCCACTTCTTCGACGTTCAGGCCCAGGCACGCGCCTCGGCGGCGAACGTTGCGAAGGGTGTATCCGACGTGCACCACCTGATGCTGCCATGCCCGACTGGGCATGTCTCTGCTGACCTTGACGGCGCTGAGCATGCGCTTGCCCATGAAGGCCGACGCCACAATCGACCCCACCAACGCGCCGAAGAGCCAGAACAGAAGCCCCGCGGACATGTTCACCGCGGCGATGCAGACAAGCCCCGCAAACGCAATGACTACCCAGCCCACGGCAGTCATGCGATAGCGGATCGTCTCGCCCGAGCGTTTTGAACCACGAGCCACGTATCCTGCCTCACTGCGGAATGGGAATGGTTTCCAGAATCTTCTCGAATATCGCCTCGGCGCCGCCAGAATCATCGTCATGGAACGACTTGGCCTGAATGCGGTGCGCGCACACCGCCGAAGCCAGCGAACGAACGTCGTCCGGCACGACATAATCCCTGCCGTCAAGCACGGCAGCGGCACGAGAGGCTTGCGTCAGCGCCAGCGATCCGCGGGGCGAAAGGCCCATCGACAGTTCGCTGCTGCGACGCGTCGCCTCGGTAATGTCCAGTATGTATTCAAGTATCTCATCGTCAATGCGAACCGTCAGAACGCGATCCTGCATTTCGACCAGTTCCTCGGCGGTCATCACCGCCTCAAGACCGTTGAGCCTGGTGCGAGAGGGCTGAAGCGTCAGTATCTGGCGCTCGGTCTCCTTGTCCGGATACCCGATTCTCACGCGGATCATGAAGCGATCAAGCTGGTTCTCGGGCAGGAAGTACGTGCCCTGAAACTCGCAGGGGTTCTGCGTCGCAATAACGAGGAACGGCGGGCCCAGCGTCCACGTCTGCCCGTCGGAGGAAACCTGAAACTCGTTCATCGCCTCAAGCAGCGCGCTTTGCGTGCGCGGCGTGGTGCGGTTCACCTCATCCGCCAGAAGCACGTGTGCGAAGATTGGACCCTTCTTGAACACGAACGCGCCGCTTTGCGAGTCATAGACGCTGACGCCAAGGATGTCGCTGGGCAGCATGTCGGGCGTTAGCTGAATGCGGCTGAAGTCGCACTTGATGCTCTTGGCCACCGCCCGCGCCAGGATGGTCTTGCCAACGCCGGGAACATCTTCCAGAAGCACGTGTCCCCGGGCCAGCAGCGCCACAAGCACCTGATCGACCACGTGCGCCTTGCCCAGCAGCACCGATTGCACGTTGCGACGGAGCACAGCCAGTTTATTCACCAAGTCCATTGTCAAATCCATTCCCCTTCTTAAAAGCCGCCCCATGAAGGCAGGGGCATGGCAGGAAGCACACTTGAACGCTATTATAAACTCTCGTCTGAACTTGAGCACAAAATCTTGTTGCCAAACCGGCAAAAGCGAAAGAACAATAGGCCCTCCTTCGGATAAAGGACTTTTATGTTTACCGGCATTGTAAGCCATGTGGGCCAGGTGCGAAGCGTATCGCCGTCACAGGCGGGCAAGAAGCTTGCCGTGGACATCGGCCCGCTGTCACAGGCGTTGAACGTCGGCGACAGCGTCGCCGTCAATGGCGCGTGCCTCACGGCAGCATCCATTGGCGGCGTTGTCGAGTTCGACGTCATGGGCGAAACGCTCGCCAGAACCACACTGGGCGGCCTGTCGGCGGGATCAAAGGTGAACCTTGAAAGGGCAATGGGAGTTGCCTCCGCCTTCGACGGCCACATCGTGCAAGGCCACATCGACGGCATTGCTGCATTGAAGAGCATCGAGCTTGGAAGGCAATGCCACAAGATGCTCTTCGACTGCCCCGCCGATCTTCTCGACCTGATGGTTCCCAAAGGCTCGGTCGCCATCGACGGGGTCTCCCTGACGCTTGTGGACGTCGGCCGGTCGCAGTTCTCGGTTTCGCTGATACCAACTACCCTGGCGTCCACGACTCTGGGCACGCTCAAAAGCGGCATGCCCGTCAATATAGAGACGGATATCATCGGCAAATACGTGCTCAAATTCATGGGCAAGATGCGCGGCGGCGAGGGGATAACCGAAGAAAAACTTCGCAGCCTGGGGTTCATGTAATGATCGGAAGGAATGCCGTATGAAGTATAAATCCACCCGCGGCAGGGTTGGTCTAATCGATTTCCAGGACGCCGTCATCATGGGCCTTGGCGATGACGGCGGCTTGCTTGTTCCTCAAAGCATTCCCGATGTCCGCGGGCGCCTGAAACACTGGAGCGGGCTGGAGTACAACGACCTTGCCTTCGAGATCATCCGGCTTTTCGCGGGCGACATTCCCGATGCCGATCTGCGAAGCATCATCAATCGCTCATACTCGAAGGTTGTTTTTGATCCGGCTGTGGCGCCGGTAGTGAAAACAGGCCCCCTTCACGTGCTTGAGCTTTGGCACGGCCCGACGCTGGCGTTCAAGGATGTCGCACTTCAGATGCTGGGCAACCTCTTCGAGCACATTCTTTCCCGCCGCGGCGGCGAACTGAACATCCTGGGCGCAACAAGCGGCGATACAGGTTCGGCCGCCATCTACGGCGTTCGCGGCAGGCGAGGCATCCGCATATTCATCATGCATCCAGCCGGCAGAGTATCGCCGATACAGGAGCGCCAGATGACGACGGTGCTGGACGAGAACGTCCACAACATCGCCGTCGACGGCAGCTTTGACGACTGCCAGAGAATCATGAAGCAGATCGCCGGCGACGTGGAATTCAAGCGGGCGGCCCGCCTCGGCGCGGTGAATTCCGTCAACTGGGCGCGGGTGCTGGCGCAAATTGTGTACTTCTTCAGCGCCGCATTCGACGTGCAGAAGTCCACCGGCGCCGCCGGCGTAAAGTTTTCAGTGCCGACAGGCAACTTCGGCGACGTGCTTGCCGGCTGGTACGCCATGAAGATGGGCGCGCCGATCAACCAACTGATTCTGGCGACAAACGCAAATGACATCCTCAGCCGGTTCTTCAACACCGGCGTCTACTCGACAGGAAAGGTCTACCAGACATCTTCGCCGTCGATGGACATACAGGTCGCCAGCAACTTCGAACGCTACCTTTACTATAAGGTCGGCGAGGACCCCCAAAAGCTCAGCGACATGATGAATCAGTTCGGCTCGACCGGCAGCCTTGGCGTTCCGCTGGACCAACAGGGCAAGGTGGATGCTGATTTCGTCGCCGGCGCCGCCGATGAACAGCAGGTGCTCGACACTATAGCCAAACACTATCGCGACTATGACTACGTGCTTGATCCGCACACTGCCGTCGGCGTCTCGACGGCGATGCGACTGGCCGGGGACGATGCGCCGGTGATCTGTCTGGCGACTGCCCACCCCGCGAAGTTCCCCTCTGCGATACGGAAGGCCACCGGCCAGGACATTGGGCGGCACCCCGCCATCGACAAGCTGATGAACCTGCCCACGCGGTGTCTCAATCTGCCGGGCGAAGCTTCTGCCGTAAAGGATCTCATTGCCGCAACAATCGGCCTGTGAGAGCCTGCGTGAAAGCTTTCGCGGGCTGCTGCTTGCGGCGAGCTTCGCATGGCTTCGTCAGGCTCATTCGGCTCGGCGCTGCCGCCGCACGGGAAGTTTTCATACAGGCTCTAAGGCTTCTGGCCTGCCCCGGCCGGATATGGTATTTTATCGCTCATGAACAATCAGAAAATCGTCAGTCTCGGCATTACCGGCTCGGCGGGGCGAATGGGCAGGCGAATCGCCGCCATCGCCATCGAATCGCAGGGCCGTTTTGACATCGCATCCGCTCTGGAAAGCCCCCGAAGCCCCGACATCGGCAGAGATATCGGCGAGGTTGCCGGCGTCGGCAAGTACGGCGTGAGCATAACCGCCGAAATTCAGGATAAACCGCAGGTTCTCATAGACTTCAGCAGCCCCGACAGCACCCTGAACTGGTTGGATGTCTGCCGGTCGCGCAATATCCCCATGGTGATCGGAACAACCGGGCTGACGGAATCGCAGCTTGCTGCCGTGGCGGACACCGCCGGCGCCCTGCCCATTGTTCACGCAGCCAACATGTCCGTCGGCGTCAATCTGTTGCTGCGAGTTGTCGCACAGGTTGCCAGGGTGCTGGGCGGCGACTACGACATAGAGATTTCCGAAACGCATCACAGGTTCAAGAAAGATGCTCCCAGCGGCACTGCTATTGCCCTTGCCAAGAGCATTTGCTCCGCCACCGGCAAGTCATACGGCGAAGTGGCCCAGCTTGGCAGAGGCGGCGTCTGCCCGCGGAAACCGGGCGAAATCGGCATGCACGCGCTTCGCGTGGGCGATACCGTCGGCGAGCACACGGTGCATTTCGGCAATCTTGGCGAGACCATCACCATCGGCCACAGCGCGCACACGCGCGACACGTTTGTTCACGGCGCGTTGCGGGCCGCCGCCTGGCTTGTCGGCAAAAAGCCCGGGCTTTATTCGATGCTGGACGTGCTGGACCTGTAGGCATCATTGATTGGGAGCACAGACATGCAAATCAAGCGTTCTTTCGGATTGCTGGCGTTGATCGCGATTATGAGCCTTTCGATTTGCGTTTTCGGATGCAATCGCAGGAAGAAGCCCCCGGCGAGTTCGACCAGCACGAGCAGTAGTTCCACCGCCCAGTCGGCGCCTCAGCGCCCCAAAGAGTTGTCGCCCGCGCCATCTGTCCCAGCCGCCGCTCCGGCAATTGCCCCTGCCGCCCCGGCAACTGCGCCCGCGACGCCCGTCGCGCCCCCGGCGCCCGCGCCGGCCCAGGAGCCCAAACCAGAGCCCGCCCCCGCCACCGAGCCTGCGCCGAAGATCCTCCCCGCCGGCACGGTCACCGACAACAAGCAGCGCGGATACGTCAGCGCGGTTATTCATTCGCGGGATCATGCCAAGGATGCCGTCAGCCAGCAGAATCTGCAGAGCATCGGCAAGGCGGCGATGATGTACGCCACCATGAACGACGGAAAGTTCCCCGCTTCGCTCGCAACGCTTGTCGAGGAAGATCTTCTGCCCGAGGCCGCCACGCATGACCCATCGTGCGATAACCAGATCTACGTGTGGCGCAAGGGCCTGAGCACCGACAGCCAGGGCGACGAAATACTTGCCCATCAGGTTGCCAAAGGCCCGGATGGAAAGATGTTCGCCGTCACCGTGCGAGGCCAGGTGGTGATGATCGAGATGCCGGCGCAGTGACACGGGCCTGAAAGGCGCTCATCGTGGATGCAGGCATTCCCATTCCGATGGATCCCGAGCGCCTGGCGGCGCAGACTCAGCAGATTCAGCAGTGGGTATGGCTAGCCGCAGCCGCGGTGTCTGTTCTGGCCGGGGCGATGAACACCTTCTTCGGTTATCGCATATTCCGGCTGCTGATTGCCATGTGGGGGTTTATCATCGGCGCTCTTGGCGGTGCATTTGTCGGCCTGTCGGGCGAAAGCCTGCTGCTGGTCATCATCGGCGGCATCGTCGGGGCAGTTCTTGGCATTGTCGTAATGCTGCTGCTGTACTATGTGATCATATTCCTGCTGGGCGCTTCCGTCGGATTTCTGGCCGCAGCCGGACTGATTGTCGCCTTTCATCTTTCGCCCCACTCGTGGATCTCGCTGCCTTTGGCGCTTGGTGGCGGGGTCATGGCCGTGCTCTGGCAGCGAATCCTGATTATCGTCGGCACTTCATTTGTTGGCTCAGCCAACGTGGTGTGGGGCGTATTCACCCTGGCCGGCAGGAACCCGCAGGCCAGCCGGGAGCTTCTTGCCGACCAGCAGGTCTTCAGGCAGTTCATCGAAGCAAACTGGGAGATGATCGCAGCCTGGGCAATTCTCTCCGCAGCCGGCATCGTCGTCCAACACACCCTCACTTCAAAGCGCAAGCCCACCCCCGCCTAACCACCCCTTCGCCCGCATATCATCCAACAACAAAACCAGCAAGACGCGTCATTTCTACTGATCACCTGTTCTCCTGTTCTACTTTCTCGGCCGAAGGCCGTGCGGGGACCTGAGTTTAGGAGCGGAGCGACACCTCGCCGTTGTATTTGTTGTTTGAACAACATCCATGAATCGAAATCAGCGCGATGGACGAAGCCCCGCATGGCAATGCGGGGACCTGAATTCCAGTCGCGGAGCGACACCTCGTCGTTGTATTTGTTTCGTTCTGCGATAATCACGACG
>JAAYCO010000017.1 GCA_012729725.1 Planctomycetota bacterium | reverse complement strand
GAGATGGTTTGGCCTCAGGCGGCTGTGCCTGACCGAACACGCGCCACAGCTTTATTGCCTGGCGGAAGATTTCTGGAAGGCCCGGCACATATTCGAACCTCGCCTATGGCGCGAGGCCCAGGCAGACAGGATGGAGTTATTCCGCCGTCGCGCGGCGATTTGGAGGAATGATCCGCTGGTGCGCATCGGGCTTGAGGTTGAAATCGACTGCGACGGGGCGATGACGCTGCGAGACGAGGATCGAAACGTAGCCGACCTGCTTGTGGGAGCGATTCACTGGCTGCCCGTTGACGCTTCTTCCATGGATGACGCCTCGGCTGCGAATGCGTTCATGAAGGCCTGCCAAAGCTTGTTGCAGGCGGGCGTGCATGTGCTCGCGCATCCGTGGCGGTGGTTCGTCAGGGCGAAGCGGCCTGTGCCCAAACAGCTTTATGTCGAGTTGGCCTCGATGCTGGCCGAGCACAACACAGCCGCCGAGATCAACTACCACACGAACAATCCCGACCCCGCGTTCTTCGCCCAGTGCATTGAACGGGGCGTGAAGATCGCCCTGGGAACCGATTCGCACGCGACGTGGGAGATGTCAAACATGTCGCGGCATCTGAGGCTTTTGCAGGCATCGGCAGGCAGTAGTGATGTTGGGCATCTGCTTTTTGATCCATCCTGATCGCATCGGCGACGAAATGTGATATACTGCCGCCTTTCATGGCTTCAAAAGTGTCTACCGCCGCAAAACTTGATCTCGGACAAGCGTTTCGGGCGCTGTCGCATCGCAATTACCGCCTGTTCTTCATAGGGCAGGGCGTATCGCTGCTTGGGGCATGGATGCAGCGGATGGCGCTTGGCTGGCTTGTCTACCGCCTGACCGAATCGCCGTTCATGCTGGGCGCCGTCGGATTCTGCAGCCAGATACTAGTCCCAATCATCGCGCCGTTCGCGGGGAACATTGCCGACCAGGGCGGACACCGCCGCCTGTTGATCATGACGCAGAGCCTGGCGATGGTTCAGGCGCTGGTTCTGTCGGTGCTGACCCTCAGCGGCCTGGTGCAGGTGTGGCACATCGTGACGCTGAGCCTGACGCTGGGCCTGGTCAACGGCTTCGACATGCCTTTGCGGCAGGCGTTTGTTGTTGAGATGCTCGAAGACCGGCGGGATCTGCCCAACGCAATCGCGATGAACTCGCTTGTATTCAACATGACGCGCCTGGTTGGACCCGTGCTGGCGGGAGTGCTTGTGGCGCTTTGGGGCGAAGGCTATGCGTTCCTTATCAACGCCATGACGTTTCTGACCGTGATATGCGCGCTTTGGATGATGAAGTTCACGCGCAAGGAACTGCCGCACCGCCGGCGTCGTCCGGTCGGCCGTCGGTTGATGGAGGGCTTCAGATACTCCGCATCGTCGGTGACGATTCGCAATCTGCTGCTGTTGCTGGCGCTTGTGAGTCTTATGGGCATTCCTTACGGAACTCTGCTTCCGGCGTTTGTTGCGACAAACCTCAGTCGCGGGCCTGAGATGCTGGGCCTGGTGCAGGGGGCGGCCGGCCTGGGCGCGGTTTGCGGCGCCATCCTGCTTGCATGCCGCTCAAGCGTGCTTGGACTTGGCAGGACCATCGCGATGGCGTCGCTGTTGTTCGGCGGCGCGCTGACGATCCTGGCGATGTCGGGCAGCATCGCGTTGATACTGGCGCTGATGACGGTTGTGGGCTTTGGCAACATGACCATCACCGCGTCGATAAACACGATTCTTCAGACTGTGGTTGAGGATCGCCGCCGCGGAAGAGTGATGAGTCTTTACACCATGGCCGTGATCGGCATGAGCACGCTGGGCGCGCTGTTGATGGGTTGGATTGCCTCGGGCATCGGCGCCCGCGGGGCGTTGGCGATAGGCGGCGCCTCGTGCCTTGTCTTTGCGGGTCTATTCGCCCTGCAACTGCCGAAAATTGCCCGACACGTCAGAAACGTCTACGCGCGCAGGGGGGTAATTCCTCCTGTTGAAGCCGACAGTGCGCAATTGCAAGTCAAGTTCTGATCAAGAGATGGGTGAAATTTCCAGGGCTTGAAAACACAAAACCTGCTTGACAGCGAATCGAATCGGGGGCCAGAATATTGCCTGAAAGGATCGGCGGTTTAGTTGAGGAAGCGTTCCTCTGCCGGCGGTCCAAAGTGCTCAGGGCGACCGAGTCTTTTTGTGGGTTGTGCAGGACGTGATTTGTTATCCCCAAGATCGGTGCAGTCTCATCTCTCGCAAGCGAGGTTCTCTGGTCATATCCTCGCAATCTTTAATAGCCATATAAGGAGATTTAAATGGCAACAGGCAAGGTAAAATGGTTCAACGACTCAAAGGGGTTTGGCTTCATTACATCTGATGATGGCACCGACGCCTTCGTGCACCATGCCGACATCCTGGCGACAGGTTTCAGAAGCCTTTCAGAAGGCGATCAGGTGGAGTTCGAGATGACCGAAGGACCGAAGGGGCCAAAAGCAATCAACGTCCGCAAGATGTAGAACCCGACCGACCCGGACAAGACTCATCACGCCGTCCCGCAAGGGCGGCGTGTTGTTTTACGTTCGCCCTCAAGAATATCGCGGGCGGCCTGCGATGGAGCCGCCCGCTCAAATTGTGCGTCAATTACGAGTTTTACGCCCGGCGACGACGGCGGATTACAACTGCTGCTCCGACTGCCAGAAGGGCCATGGTGGCGGGTTCGGGCACGCTCATGCCCATTAGTCCGTCCCTCGTCTGGAAG
>JAAYCO010000003.1 GCA_012729725.1 Planctomycetota bacterium | reverse complement strand
GCTTCAATGAGGCCGCGTCTGCGAAGACGCGGAATCGGCCGCCTTGCCATCATGCGTAATGGTAACGGTTTGCAGAGCCGTTATCGAGCGGCCGCGAAAGAGGGGGGCATTCAGCCATTGGAACATCATCGTTTTCATCATGTAACCTGTTTAGTTGTCACGCCTTCGAGCGGTGGCGGCAGTTGGCGAATCACTCCGCCGCTCGAATGCGGAGTCAGACCACCATCACCCTAGCGGGAGGTTCGTACGCCTTTCCGATGCACTCCAGCCGCGACGCCAGCTCGCTGTCCGCCGGGCCGAGGTCGAGAACAATCACCTGATCCTGGCGGAAGTTGACGCTACGGCGGATCGAGCTCTTGAGACGCTCCAGCTCGACATCGTTCAATTGGCAGATAAACACGCTAAATTGCACATGGTCGCCATTGCCCATGAGCGTTTTAAACAGCGCCGTCCGCCGCTTGTCGTCGGACACATCATAAGCAATAAGATATCTCTTTCGCACCAGTCTATCCAGTCATCGGGTTGTCATGCCCGAATACTCAGGAATATCTCCGAAGAGCCATTTGCCCAGCATGCGGCACTGCAGCCGAATGATCGATCGCCAGGAACAGCGGTAGTCAAAAACGGGATGAGTCACAAGTTGGTCCAGGCGTGCTTCGTAGGCCCTGATCAACGCCTTGCGTCCCGCATCGTTCAGAAGGCATCCCGCTTGCGACTTGACGAAAGACGCGGCTGTCACCATGCCTGTGTTGACGGCGGTGATGACCGCGCTGTCCACAACCAGCGGGCGAAACTCCTCCATCAAATCCAGCGCCAGCGCGGGCCTGCCGTGCCTGGGTCGGTGATACATGCCCCACCAAGGGTCAAGCCCCTCCGAAAGCAGCGCCACAGTGCATTCCTTTGCCAGCATGGCATATCCGAACGAGAGCATCGCGTTAACCGGATCCTTGGGCGGTCGCCGGTTGCGAGTGGTGAAGTCCCACTGTGTCTCGAAGTCTCGCGGCGAGAGCAGCCTGGCGAAGTTTGCGTAATACCTGGCCGCCAGATTTCCCTCAAGGCCCAGCAGAACCTCGCATGACTCGGCCACTGCGACCTTCTGCAGCAACTCTGTCATGTCGTCGAGGTCGCGCTGTGGGGTGGATGATGCATTGCGTCGCAGCATGGTGCGTTGATTGGCGCCCTTGGCGGCAACGATCTTTTTCGCCAGTGAGGCACGGCATGTCTCGTCGCAGGCCGCCTGATACTGGGCGGCCCTTGCAAAGGAGTTCCGCAAGGTTATGCCCGTGGTGAGGCCGCAGAACCAGTGGCCGGTGGTCATGTGCACGATCGGCACTTCTTCCTGGCATAGCCAGTTGACTGTTTGCGGGGTGACGGACACGTTGCCGCAAAGCACCAACTGGCTGACGTCCTTCAAGCCGACGGAGGCCAGTTTCTGGGCCTCTTTGCGGATGACGATGCCCAGGCCCCGTTTGGCGACGATCGCGCCTTGCTCCTGCACATATAGTGGCAGCGCGTCGTCACGAATGGGAAACAGGCGGCGGACATCTGGGCGTCCCGCGGGCGAATCGGGCTGCGTGAGGGCCAGTGTTTCATCCGGCAGGCATATGCCCGCCAACGAGCAACCGGGGCATTTGGGGCTGTCATCAAGCGGCGGGGGGGCCTCTGTGGCCTGTGCCGCTGCGCGGACGAGGCCGATAATCTCCATCGTGCGTTGCTCAAGGGATGTGTTGAAAGGCACATCGACCCTGGTTCGGGAGGCCGCAAAGTACAGCACGCCGTGATCGCAGCGATATCCATGCTCGCGCAATAGCAGGCCCTGCGCCATTAGTTGGACGCGCTGGGGCTCGTGGGAGCGCTGTTCATTTTCTGGTGCTGAACCTCGCTTTGTTTCCACGGGTGCGGCCTCGTCGTCGGCGGTGGAGACAAGATCGAGTTTTGCGGACAGGCCCAGGATGCTGCTGGATAGCGGGATGGACCGCGAAATTGTGGGCGGTTCGTCGCCTGGGGGTTTGTTGGCGGATTCGCTCGACGCATCGTCGGATTGCGGCTGCGGGGCGTCGGGATCGGGCAGCACATGGTCAAGTTGATCGACGCGGCGGTGCGCGCTCTTGCCTTGTTCGGTGAAGGTGTTGTCATCCCACCTGCCCTGGACGTACATAAGGTGAAACCTCCTTGGGCAGTAAGCGTACTGCGACAGCATGTCCACCGTCAGGTCGCCGTCCTCCGCAAGTTGGGCCAGGTTGCTTGGCATG
>JAAYCO010000136.1 GCA_012729725.1 Planctomycetota bacterium | reverse complement strand
TCGAATTTCGGGCGTTTTCGCAAATTTGCGATCGGCACGAGATTTGCATCGATCCGGTGGCGAGTCGATATGGTTTTGAGGAATTCAGTGTCAGATCGTTCACAGGCCTCCGACGGGTCGCTGCATACCTTTTATAAGGATCTAGGCGACTCGTACGCGCTGGTGAACGATTACCAGCGAGCGAGCGAGTGCTACGCCCGCTGGGCCGCCCTTGCGCCAACGGACCCGACGCCGCACCTGGGCATGGCTGCGGTCGCGTTCGCACAGAAGAAACTCGCCGACTCGCAGCGGTCGTTCGAGCACGCCATCGTCCTGTGCCCTGCCTGCTCCGAGGCGTACGGCGGACTGGCGATGGTGCATCAGCATCGCGGTAACTACTTGCAGGCGCAAGAGATGTATCTCAAGTGCCTCGAACTTGACTCAGACAACCTCGTGGCGCTTCTGGGGCTGTTCCAGACGTCGTGCAGCATCGGCAGTTTCGGGCGGATAACGTCGTGCCTGGAGGTCTATCTTGCCAGCCACCCCACCGACACGTCGGTGTTGTTCTGCCTTGCCACCCTCTACGGAAGGGACGGGCGGCTTGACCTCGCCGGGGAATGCCTGGAGCGCGTTCTGCATCTCGAGCCGTGCAAGCGCGAGGCGGCCGTGATGCTCGAACAGATCCGCCACGCACTGGGGGCCACCAATGACCGACCCATCTGACCTGGCCGACGAGTTGGAAAAGCACGTCAAGGCTCAGCATGCCGACATCGCCGCGGGTCGGCTGGACGAATCGCTCAAACATCACAAGCAGATACTCGACCTTCTTGAGCAGATCCGCCAAATGTCCGCCTCGCTCGAACCGGCGACGGTTCAGCGGCTTCGCGACCTGCACAAGATCCACGCCGAGTCATCTCTCCTTGCGGCGGTGGAGCAGCAGGAGATACGCGACCAGCTTTCTCGTCTATCCGGCGGCCGGCGCCAACTACGCGCATATAGAGACGCTACGTAGGCAAAGCACCGAAATCAGCACCACGCAAGAAGCCCCGCATGGCAATGCGGGGACCTGACTGCTATCGCGAAGCGAATCCTCGCCGTTTGCTGTTTGATTCGCGTTGGGATTATCGCACACCAAAAACAAATACAACGGCGAGGTGTCGCTACGCGACGGAAAGCCAGGTCCCCGCATTGCCATGCGGGGCTTTAGCATGGCGATGGTTTTGATTCATGGTTTTTTTGTAGGGGATTTACCTGAAGCCAGAAAACATATACAAATTTTTTCGTGGTTTGCAAATTCTGATTCCGCCTGCACTTGGGAGTTGCGCTAATTTGCCGCGGAGATTTTCTGCTTGCCGAAACAAAATAGCGCGTTAGTCTGGCTGTAACATCTAACAATCTGCATGGAAGCTCCCCTCGCGGCCAGCCGCGACGGGCGGGCAGGGAAGGGAAGCCGGCAGAGCATGTCATCTTAATAGATAAAGGGGCAAACATGAATCACTGTCAGAAAAGGGAAGTGATTGTGGATCGGCTTCTGGGCCGATGGGACATTCTCAAGCCCCCCGGCCCCGGCGTCGAGGTGGTGACGCCCGTGCGGGAGGACTACGACGAATTCGAATCGCATCTGCCCGGCGGGATAATCAAGACAAGTCTGGGGATCATCCTGGTTCAAGCCCGGCTGAGGGTTACCGCCGACGCGCCGAGCGAGGCGCTGGCGTTCGACTTCGGCGTCTTCGCGTTCCAACCCATCGCACTGCCGAGCGAACTGATCGACGCCCAGGCAGTGCGAGAACTCAAAAACGCCTGGTGCTTCGCCACCCTCAGCGGTTTTGCCTCGCTGAAACGTTCGTACGACGCGACAGGGTGGCGCGCAAGACCCGCACCGGGCAAATGCATTCTGCAATTCGACGTGTTGATGACGTGCGAATGAAGCCCTGAATACGCGCTGGCACAGCCTTGTTTAAGCAACCGTATCGAAGGGCCCAGCCCTGAGCGAGTCGAAGGGCATATCAAAGGGCTTAGCCCTGAGCGAGCGCAGCGAGTCGAAGGGATGACGTGCGAATGACCCATCTATACAGGAGGCACGATCATGATAGAGACGCAATGGCCATCGAGGGATCACTGCCTGCACAGGCGGTATCCCGACGACGAAGACAAGTGGGTGCTGCTGGTGTTGGCGAGGGTAGCGCTGAGCATCCACGGCGGCATCCGTCGCTCGTCGATGCACCCCGGGCACGAGGAGCGAATGGACGCGCACGGGATGCGGATTGAGGGCGCGATGCGGCGGCAGGCCCGCGGGCGAAGAGGCCGAGGCGGGCGAAGATGGAGGTTGCGATGAGACACAAGCACCTCGTCAACCGCCGCCGGGACCGCCAGGACCCGCGCAGATACCGCGGCCGGGCCGAGCCGGCGTACGTTGGGCCCACGCCGGCATTCATCTGCCAAAGCTGCCTGGAACCCATCGGCGACCCGTCATACACCGGACCCATCGGGCACGCGCCCCAGAATATCTGCTTCACCTGCTGGGTGAACGCGTTCGAACAGCCGCCAAAAGACTGGCCAAAAGACATTCTGGCGCTGTGGTATATGTCGCAGGGTTGGACGCAAGCGCAAGCCGCGGAAATGACGGAACTTACTGTTGAGCAGTTGCGGTGGCGGCGCAGGTGGCTCAAAAAAAATATTTCACGGTTTCCCGGAATTACTCCCACTTTGCTACCAAATTGGACCTTACATCATCTTAGGGGAGACACACATGTCCAGCAGAATAGCGGCGATTCATCAAATGGCTATACGACTGTGTCACAAGTGCCGAATTCCGTCGGTCGATGCCGACGATGTGGCGGCGACGATTGTGCAATGCGTTCGACGCAGAGGCAAGGACGCGCCGGCAGCGGCGGTCACTATCGTCCGGCGGTACCTGGCGAATCGCCACAACGTACGGATCAAGGACATACCAACCAAGATGCTCCATGTCGCCGCGATATCCGAATACGAGGCCGCGTTAGAGCGGTGCAGCGGCGGACGCCCGCACGATGAGTGGGAGTCGGTTGGCGACGTGAGCCTGCCCGACGGTTCGCCGGTGTGGTTGAACGATAGGCTTGAGGTCCGCAACTTCGACATGCACAGCCGGCGTTTCGCGATCGAGAATGGCGTATGTCCACGGTGTTCCCTGCCCGGCAAATTCACCGAAGACTCCGGCCGGTGCCAGTGCGGTTTCGCTATATCATCCAAGCCTAGCCACATATCCCCACCTGACGCCAACGAATCGAAACCAGCACGACGCAAGGAACCCCGCATGGAAATGCGGGGACCTGACTGTCATCGCGAAGCGAATCCTCGCCGTTTATTTCCGAATTTCACCCATGACCCGAAATCAGCACAACGCAAGAAGCCCCGCATGGAAATGCGGGGACCTCACTGATATCGCGAAGCGAAACCTCGCCGTTTGCTGTTTGATTCGCGGCGGGATTATCGCAGAACACAAACAAATACAACGGCGAGGTTTCGCTGCGCGAAGTTCTTTAGGTCCCCGCATTGCCATGCGGGGCTTCAGCGTCGCGCTGGTGTTTGTGAATGGGTGTA
>JAAYCO010000016.1 GCA_012729725.1 Planctomycetota bacterium | reverse complement strand
GAGCAGAAGAAATATCTAGCTTCGTTCAGCATGGGAACATAGTTCTCAGCTTGCCAATTGCCGGCGAGCGTGGAGATTGTCCATCGCCTCGATGGCGTATTTCTCCAGTTGCTCGGCCCTGTGCGCGGCTGTGTGTTCGCGAAGAACTCTCAGCCGCGCGCGGGCGGCAATATCCAGACGCCCAGCGGCGGTGGTTGTTTGCAGCACGCCCAGCACCTCCTCTGCGCTGGAGGCCAGGATGATCTCCTTACCAATCTCGAAGAACAGTCCTAATCCTTCCCAGTTGTCGCTGATGATCGGCGTGCCGCAGGCGGCGGCCTCGAACAGCCGGACGCTCGGGCAGTACCCGGCCTGGCGCATGTCCTGCCTGGTGATGTTCAAGGTGAACTGCTGCTGGGCATAGAACTGCGCATGCCTCGCCGCCGGCACGTGCTCGATGTGCAGTACGTTCGGAGGCCAGTGCATCGAGACCGGGTATTGCGAGCCGGCCACCGCGAACGTTCCCTTCTGCCATCGCCAGGCGGGCTGCAGCAGCAGTTCCTCCAATGCCGGCTGGCGATCTGGACTATATGTTCCCAGATATCCCAACTGGTACATTGGTTTTAGATGCACGGGCCGGTATTCCTCGGGATCCACGCAGCAATACAGGGCGCGGGCGCACCGGGCGCCATGCTTGTTCTCAAGCCGATGCAGCGTCGGCCCGCCGGTGAACGAAAGATACATGCCGTAGCGGGGTATCTGGTCGGGGCTGATGTATTCGGCGTCGTTTCGCCGCAGCTTCGCCAGCGTCACGGGGGTGTCGATGTCATAGAACGCCGTCAGGTTGGACGCGTTTTCCAGAACCCAGTTGCCCACGCCCACCCCCTGGGGCACATAGGACCCGACGATCACAAGGTCGGCCTCGCGGATGACGGGGGTGTAAAGGTCTCGCAGTTCATCAAGTGATGAGTATAGCTTGGTTCGTCCAAACGGCGGCTGGGGCATGTCTCTGTTGGCCGCGTACCAGGGAACGTCCCGTTCCAGGAACAGGACATCGTTGCCCCTGCTGACCAGCTCCCTGATCAGCCCGCGATACGTGGAGGCATGGCCGTTGCCCCAGGAAGACGTAATTGATAGTCCGCAAATAACGATCTGCATCCTGTCGGGCATGGTGATTCGCCTCCGAAGTTTCCTCTCAGGGTTTCTTCAAATTCCACTGCCCTGTGCGAGTAGCAGTGGTTTGCCAGAATGTGTTTGCGGGCCGCTTGACCGATGGCGGCGGCCTTGTCGGCGTTCAGCGACCGGACATGCGAGATTACTTCCTCTGTGTCGCGGGCGACCAGTATCTCGCTGCCGGGTTCCAGGAACATATTCAGTCCTTCCCATGCATCGGTGATGATGCACGCTCCCGCGCCGGCGGCTTCGAATACTCGCGTCGCCGGGGAATAGCCATACCTGGCCATGCTGTCCCTGGCGATGTTCAGGACGGCCATCGCGGAACAATTGAGCATGTTATGGTCGGCGGTGAACACATGCCCCAGCCGCCGGACGTTGAACGGTAGCTGCTTGTCATCCCATCCGTTGCCGCCCAGCAGGAACTGCCGCTGGGGCAGCCGCCGGGCCGGCTCGATGAAGAACTCGTCCACGCGTTGCTCGCGGTCCGGCAGGCGGTTGCCCACGAAGAGCACGTCACAGCACATGGCGCTGCCGGGGGCGGCGGGATAATGTGTGCTGGGATCGAGGGCGTTATATATACACTTGCATACTCGCGCGCCGAATTCCGCGTACGCCCGCACAACGCCGGGCCCGCCGCCGTAGGTGAAGACGGCGTCGAACTGCGGCACCAGGGCTCGAAGGCCGTCGTTGGGGTCCGCCTTCATCCTTTCAAGCGTCGCCGGCGCATCGACGTCCCAGAAGACGACCATCGTGCGAGGGCTCTTCAACGCCAGGACCGCCCGTTCAAGAAGCTCATCCAGAACGCCGACGCCGCTGGCCTTGGCGACGAGGTCGCTTCCGGCCGCGCGCTCAACCGCCTGCTGCGCTCCATGAGGCGTGGCCTCATACACAACCACCCTGGCGTATGGAGGGTCGTCTATATCGCGGTGGCTCTGGCGGTTCAGCGCGTCGGGCTCGTAGAAGGTGATCTCGTGTCCCCGTTCATGCAAAGCTCGAAGAATGCCGCGGTAGTATGTCGCCGCCCCGTTCCACCAGGCGGATACGAGACTGGATCCAAAGAATGAGATCCGCAGCTTTCTCACGATGCGCTCCTTTTCCTGGCGGCGGCGCAGCGGCTTGGGGCGCGGGACCGGATCGGCCGCGTCAACCTCGCATATATCTGCAAGAGTTCATCAACGCGATGCGCGCACGTGTGTCGGGCAAGAATGGTGCGACGGGCGTTTCTTGCAAGCGATTGCCGAAGTCCGCTGTCCTCCAGCAGCATTCGCATGCAGTGACGCATTTCCGCCCCCGTGTGCGCCAGAAGATAATCGTGGCCGGCTTGGAACAAACCCTCGCTGTCGTTCCACGGCGAGCAGATCAGCGGAATGCCGCACGACATCGCCTCGAACGGCCTGATGGTTGGTATGCCCGGCAGCTGCGTTGCGTATGCGCGGCGGGGCACGTGCACCGTGAACGCGTATCGACTGAACACGCCGGGGACATCGAAATTCGCCAGCCACCCGCGGTACTCGATGCCCGCATTTCGAAGGCATGTCCTGGCGTTTCGCGGATACCGCACGCCATACACGGCCGCGGCCAGCTTGAGGTCTTTTACCGGCTCAATCAGAAACTCCCTGAGCTCCGCGGCGCGCTCGTCGTCGCCCCAGTTGCCGACCCAGACGACGTCTCCTTCGCGGGTCTTTCGCGTCAGCGGCCTGAACACGCGGGTATCGGCAGCCTCGTGCCATGTCCACGCCCGCTTGTCCCAGCCATTAGCCGCATACATATCGCGAAGCACCGATCCGAACGCCAGAACCCCGTCGTATTCTGAAAGGTCCATCGAGAGAATCGACCGCGGGTCGCTGACCATTCGATGGTGCGTATCGTGGAACAGCAGGCGGAACCCTCCGGCCTTGCGGCGCTCGCCGATTCGCTTCACCAGTGCCGGCGGGTTCCATTCATGCACTATCACGAGCTGGGCCGAGTCGAGCGCCTTCTGGAGGTTAACGCGCTGGGGGTTGTACCGCACGCTCTTGAGCGTCGGGTACGCCAGCGAAAAACGTTCAACGGCGGCGGGGCCGTGCTCCGCCAGCAGATTGGTCAGGCTCCAGCCGTCGGATGGTTCATAAACCGCCACGTCGTGCCCGCGGGCAAGCAGTTCCGACGCGATCCCGCGAAGGAAATGCGCATTTCCGTGGTTCCAGTCGGAAATCAGCGAGTGGTAGAACATCACAATGCGCATGGGTGTCCTTACGCGCTCTTGGTCCACACAATCGGTCCGCCGGGTTCACCGAGTCTTGGCGTTCGCGGCGTAATGCCGATCGGTTGTGGCGACTTGTGTCTTATGATATTGTCATACGTTTGCAGATATTCCTTGCTCATGCGGTCGGGGCGATACGCCAGGGCCCTGCTGAATGCCTTGGCCGCCAGCGTTCTGCGCGTGCGCTCGTCGCGTTGCAGATACCGAATCGCAAACGCCAGCTCGCGCGCGTCGTGGGGCGGCACGTATGCGGCAGCGTCGCCCCATATTTCGCGCAGGGAATCGATGTCTCCCAGCACAAGCGCGCAGCCGGACATTGCAGCCTCCAGAGCCGTCAGCCCGAACGGCTCATAGTATGCCGGCAGCGCGTAGATGGCGGCCCGGCCCATCCAGGAGGCCAGTGTCTGCTCGTCGAGGATGCCCAGTTCCTTCAAGCCTTGCCCTGCCGGCGGGTCTGGCTCTTCAAGCGAGCGCGGGCCGGCGACGTAGATCGGCCATTCCACCTCGTCGGCGACTGCCCGCAACGCGGCGATATTCTTGCCCTCGTCCCAGAGCCTGCCGGCTGAGAAAATGAACTCTTCCTTCGGCGCGGGCCGGAACTGCATCCTGCTTCGAGCATTGTGAATAACCCTTACGTTCCCCAGTGGACCGTAGAGCCGTTCCAGTTCCAGCAGCATGGTGCGGGATGGCGCGACAACCGTGTCGGCGCAGGCCAATCCGCGCGCGACGGCCACCTTGTATTGAGCCCACTGCTCGCCCGCCGGGCGCCCTTTCACCGCCTGCCACCAGGACAAGACGCACGAGTGCCCGACGACCAGCACCGGCCGGCCCCACGGCAGGGACGCATGTGCATAGCCATTCAGATGTATCACATCGGGCTTGAACCGCGAGGCGATCTGCATCAACCAGTCGCCGGCGCGGGCGACGTCAACCCACGGCGATGACTGCCACTCCAGTTTGAAGTCGCCGACATGCAGTTGGGCATTGGCCAGCCTTTGGGCCTGCTGGATCTGCGAATCGTCAGGCGGTTGGCCCATCGTGGCCAGGGCGACCTCCACGCCGTGAGGCGCCAACGCCCTGATGAGTTCAAGCGAATATTGCCAAACGCCGCCGATAGTGTCGCATGTCATGAGAATCTTCATGCTAACTCCCGCGCAGGGGGCGACATGACCACGATTCCCTTCAGGAATCCGTCCGGTCTGTCTTCAAGAGTGCGCATGGCCGTCGAGATTTCCTCCAGCGGCCACTGGTGCGTCACAAGAGCCCACGGATCCAGCAGTCCCTCCATCACCGCGACAACCGCTTGCCTGATGCCTCGCACATATCGCTGCGGATCGCGCTCGTGGGCGTTGATGACATCCAGCCCGCGCCAGTTCCACAGCTGCATGTTCACCTGCCTGAGCCCGTCCTGGTGATATCCGGCAATCACAAGCCTGCCGCGGATGCGACAGAGCTCCGTTGACAGATTCAACGGTTCCTGCTGGCCGGTGCACTCGATTACGACGTCGCAGCACCTGGACTTCGTGATGTGTTTTACGCGCTCGATGACCTCGGCATGATCGTGCATGTGCAGGACATGCGCCGCCCTCATTCTGGCAGCCACGTCGTGCGAGAACGGGCGTCCCGCGACGGCAATCACGTTTGCGCCGCGGGCGACGGCAAGCTGCGTCAGCGCCGCTCCCAGAAAGCCGATTCCCACGATGGCGACGTTCTGACCGCGTTTGATGCCGCTGCGGGCCAGTATGTTCATCACGCAGCCGAGGGGCTCGCCCGGAAACGGCCTGTTGTTGAGGCTGGCCGGCAGATGCACAACCTGCGACGCCGGCGCCACGTCGTATTGTGCGTACGCGTGGCCCGAGAGCATCGTTACGCGATCGCCGACTTGCAGGTTGCGAACGTTGGCGCCCACCGCGTCCACGATTCCCCATGCCTCATGTCCCAGGCCGCCCGGCGCCATCGGGTAACTGAACCACTCCCTGCCTTGCCACGACGGTATGTTTGAAGCGCACAACCCGCAGCCCTGCAGTTTCACCCGAACCTGCGCGGCAGTCGGCGAGGGAATCGGGCATCTGTCAATCCGCATTTGACGCGGCGCCGTCAGGACGGCCGCCGTCATCTCGCCTGGTGATTGTGCATATGTGTCCATAGTGTCTCCATCAGATGACGGGCGTGCGGCAATCAGCTTGCGTCGGCAAGGATGATGCGATGCATGCATGCGGGCCGGCGTTTATGCGCCCAGTTGGGACGCCGCGCGAGACTGCGGCTGGCGCGCGGATCGATCCGCATCCAACAGCTTCGCCGGTTGAAGTCTCCGTGCTCCCATCCATTCATACAGACGGCGCAGACCCTGGCTGACAGTCACAGTCGGACGCCACCCGGTGGCGTCGCAAAACCGGCTGATGTCGGAAACATAGTACCTTTGATCACCCATCCGCCATGGTCGATACGTGACTTGCGGAGCATGTCCGTGAAGTTCCTCGATCATCTCCAGCAGTTCCAGCAAACTGACGGTGCTCGTTGGTCCGCCACCAATGTTATATGCCTCACCACCTATGACCCCCACGTTTTGCACGGCCAGGAGCATCGCATTTACAAGCTCATCCACATATAGAACATCCCGCACCTGCTTGCCGTCGCCGTATATCGTCAGAGGGCCGCCCTCAACCGCCCGAATCAGAAAATGCGCCAGCCACCCCTGGTCTTCCGTGCCCAGCTGGTGGGGGCCGTATATGCAGCTCATCCGAAAGACAACCGTGGGTATGCCGAAGGTGCGGCAGAAATCCAGGACGTACTGATCGGCGCAGCCCTTCGAGCATCCATATGGACTGTGGAAAGACAGGGAACGTCTTTCATCCACGCCCTTTTCGCGAACGGTTGCTTCGCGCGGTTCGTAACGCAGCCCCGCCTCCACCAGATTTACGTCGTCAAGCGTGCCATATACCTTATTAGTGGAGGTGAACAGCAAAGGCGGCGGGGGATCGCACTCCCGCAGCGCCTCCAACACGCGCATGGTTCCCAGGGCGTTCACGTCGAAGTCCTCCAACGGGGAACGCATGCTGGTTGTTACCGCCACCTGCGCCGCAAGATGGAACACCGCCGATGCATGATGGATTCGCGACGAAAGCTCCCACTGGTCGCGAACGTCGCCGATAACCACCTCAAGCAGATCGCCGTGGATCTTCTTGAGCCAGTCGATGTTTCGCTCGACCCCCGGCCGGGATAGGTTGTCGTACAGCAAGACGCGCTGCTTATCCTGCATCAGGCGGTGCGCGAGATTAGTTCCTATGAACCCGGCCCCGCCGGTGATCATGGCGTATCGGGCCCCCGCGGGCGCTGTTGACCGGGTCAGATAGACGCGAGAGCGTTTCTCAAATGCCTCTTTGCCTTCGCACATGAGGCGAAACAGCGGTTTTGGCTTGCCGTCGGCCTCCTTGAGCCCGAAGTGGTACTCGACCTCGTTGCAGTGGAACCCGTCGATGGTCTCAACAGATGGGTCAAGGTCCTGGAGGCTGTACCAATAGACTCGTTGGGCCGGCGCGGCAACTGCCGACAGCAACTCCTGCATCTGCCGGCGATACTGGCGCCGCCAGGTGGAAAAACCTGTTTCCGTTATCCAGATTTGCCCACGGTGACTATGCTTCTCCAGCACGGCCTTTACGAGGGAAATCTGCCCGGGCCAGCCCTCCCAGTGCGGATCGAAGGTTTCCGGAAACCCATGAATTCCCACGGCGTCTATGTGCTTCATCACCCCGCGGGCGAACATTGCGTCCAGCCAGTTGGTGTCTATCGGGCTCATGCCGCCCAGAACGGTCTTCCAGCCCCGATGCTTGACCCAATAGGCGGCCCCTCCGACCATTCGGGCGAAGGTCTCCCACGACGGGTCGAGACGCCAGTCCCATTCACTAATGTTATTTGGTTCATTCCACAGCTCCACCCACGCGAAGCTTCGCCCATAGCGCGTCAGTATTACATCCGCGAAGTCGGCATACGCTTTGGGGTCTTTGGGGGGGCTGTTGGTTCGCCGCTCAATTCCAAGCGAAGGCGGCGTCCACAGAAGGCAGGGCAGAATCTCCACCTTGTCATTAAGCTTCGAGAACAACCAGTCATACCATTCGCGCCCGCCCGTCCGATGCCAGTCCGCCCACGAGACGCCCGTCCGCAGCCGTCCAACGCCCAGCGATTGAATATCCTCCATCGCCTGCATAACCCGCTGGTGCTCGCCTATCCTGAACCACTCGACCAGGCCCAGAGACCGAAAACTCGTCTCGCGAATCGGCTCTGGAGAAGTTGGGCCGCGTTTGGCGACATTCATGTAGTTAACCCCCGAACCGCCAGTTCTTCCCTGGCGTGCATCAGCCTGTCAACAGAGGACCTGCCCGCCAACCAGGCCGCCAGTTCCTTCACGCCCTCTTCAAGCGACACCCTCGGCTCGTAGCCCAGAACGCGCCGGGCCTTGGAAATGTCCGCGATACAGTTGCGAATGTCGCCCGCCCTGCATTTGCCCGTGATCTCCGGAGCGATATGGTCCTTGCCCATCTCGGCGGCGATTCGCCTGGCGACTTCGACGACGGATACCGGCCTGCCGCTGGCGACGTTGAAGACTTCCTGGCCGCAGTGGGGGCTTTCGATCGCCAGTCTGACCGCCCGCGCCACATCATGGGCGCTGACGAAATCTCGCATCTGCCGGCCGTCCTCGAAAACCAACGGCGGTTTGTCATTGAGCAACCTCGATGCGAAAATAGCCAACGCCCCTGTGTACGGGTTTGACAACGCCTGCCTCGGGCCATAGGCGTTCCAGAACCTCAGAGCGCAGGCGGGTATGCCGTAGCCTCGTCCAAACGCAAGGCACATGACCTCCTGTGCATGCTTGTTTGAAGCGTAGATGCTCTGAAGGCTGGGTGGTTTTGTCTCGGGCGTCGGCAGCGGCTCCAGAATCGCCCCTGTTTCGTCCAGCACCTCGAATTGTCCGTCCAGAAGGGCGTGCGCCTGGCGCGATACGTTCTCATGAACAGCGCCATCAGGCCCGACATACAGCCCTTCGCCGTAAATACTCATGCTCGACGCAACCACCAGTTTCTCGATGTTCTTGGCGCAGAGAGCTTCAAGAAGCACGGCCGTGCCCATCACGTTCGTGTCGCTGTACGAGCGGATTCGATACATGCTTTGCGCCACGCCCACACAGGCGGCGAAGTGAACGACTATGCTGACGCCGTCGCAGGCGGTTTTCACGGCAGAGGGGTCGCGAACATCCCCGACGATCAGTTCGACTTCCTTGTTCAGGTAATCCGGCCGGGTCGCGCCATCCCCGTGAACCTGAGGCCAGAGGTTGTCCAGCGCTCGGACCTTGTAGCCGCATCTCAGTAGTTCATCCGCGACGTAGGAGCCGAGAAAGCCTGCTCCACCCGTTATCAAAACGCCTTTGCCCACCAGGAGCGCCTTTCATGAAAAGGGGGTACTCCAAATCGTATGCGTGAGCCTAGGGGCAAATCAAATCGTGGTCGCGCCATGCGTATGCCGGCGTCATCAGGCGGCTGCTTCAATGGCTTTCATGGCCCTGGCTCGCAGGTCGGATCGCTGGGCCTCATCCTGCTGAAAATCGCCGCGCAGCGCCTTCAGCGCATACCTCTCCTGATGTATCTCTCGGCTCGTGCGAAAGCCAAGCCTTCGGAAGATTGGCACCGGCGGACACCACCCCTGTAGAGCATGCTGGAACAGGAAACCTCCGACCACCAACGGCAGCAGCAGGAACTTGCGGTTCACCAGGCCCAGGGCGGCGCCGATGAAGGCCAGCACCGATGCGTTCGCCTCCAGCGTGCGCTCGACATCCCACTCCTGATCGAGGTGTTCAAGCCGCTGCTCTATCTGGTCGAGCTTCTCGCTGTAGTAGAGTATGTTGGCTTCTATCTGGCGGCGGATCTGGCTGTTGATTTCCTCATTCGTCTGCATTTCAACACGCTCTTCGGTGGGGGGGACGCGGGTTTTCATGTTCTTCTCCTCTGGGGGCCTTCGTGCGCGGCAGAATAAGTATAGGTTCGCCAACCTTCCGATACGGCCGAAGTGGCAGGCTAGAATGTAGCGTCGCGGGACTGTGCTCTTCAGACGGCGCACAGACCTGTTGCGACACAGAGGGTCAAGTAATGAAAGCCGAAGAGCAGCAAGCGGTCAATGAAGATGGCAGGGCGGAATTGGATGCTTTGAAGCACGATGTCCAGGCTCTTAGATCGGACCTCAAACAACTTCTCAGGTCAGTATCACAAGACAGCCGGAACCGGCTGGGGGAGGTAGCAATGAAGCTCGAAGGCATGACAAGGCGATGGACAAGCCAGGCTCAGGACAAAATGCACGATGTTGTGGACGCCGCGCGTGAGCACGGCTATCAGGCGGCTCGAATGGCGCGCAAAGGCGTGCAGCATCGTCCTTTCGCCACGACTGTTGCCGCTTTCCTGGGGGGGTTGATCGTCGGAAGACTATTCATGCGGAGGTGAAATGGAGATTCTGGCAAGGCTGCTGATAGCTGCTGCTGATTTTCTTGAAGCCGAGGGGCGCACCGCGAAGATTGGCGTCGTCAGTCTCGTTTCAGTGCTGGGGCTGATGCTGATTGCGGGGGGCCTTATGATTACTGGGGCAGTTCTGATCATCTGGGGTTTATTTTTGCTTCTGGCGTGGGCGCTCAACCCTGCCGTCGCGGGGCTGATCGTCGGGGCCGTGGCGTTTATCCTGGGATTTGCAGTCTTGATGGTGGCTCGACAACGAAGATGAATTCACAGTGCGCCAAAGAAAAGCTTCTGCAGGAAGCGAGAACCGCCTCGGAGAAATTCGTTGAGTATGCGCCATGGATGGCCCTGGGCGCTTTTGGGTTAGGCGTGGCGCTGGCCAAAAAACCCAAAGCCGTCTGTTCATGCTGCAAGGCGGTGATCCGCGGCCTTCGATCAATATCCGGAGTGATGGCGCACTGCAAAGGGGCGGATTGAAGAATTCATCGAATGTTCAGCAGCGAATCCTGAAACACGGCCGCCGGAAACGCCGCGCCCGGTGAAAGAACCGTGCTGCTGATTTCCCCATAGAGGTACACGCGCGAGGCTGGAATTCTGAAGCGAATCTGAAGGTCTCTCACCAGCTTCACCAGCGCCTGCATTTCGGCGTTAGTGGGGCTTTGACTGCTGTAATCACCCTTAAGACCGATGCCAATGCAGGAACCCCAATCGTCATCCTGCGCCAGGACGTGCGGCGCTGCCTGCTGCCGCAACCAGTATCGATTGCTCGTCACTTCAACGCCCCCGTCGCCGGAGGGGGCGACGACGAAATGACATCTGGCCAGCGTTGTCGGACCTTCCGCCAGCGAGTGCACCACGATGCCGCGCCAACGTTTGAGCGGGATATCGGTCTGGGTTACGACCGCCAGCTCTGCCTCATCGGCGGCCGCAACGGCAACCAGATGCGTGCCAGGCGCCTGGATCGGATCGGTATCGAGCAGCATCAGAAGAATTGCCCCGCTTGTCATCGCGGCGAACAAAGCAATCAGAGTTTTGACCGTCCTTGGAGCGAACATGATGATTCCGTCATCAGGACAGTTGAGCAAACCTGCCCGCTGAAAGTTAATCTAGATTCGCTATCGGACAATCGCAAGGAATAAGAACAGTAAAAACAGGATGTTGCGCTGTTTTTGTCCGCAAGAAACTCATCCGCGCGATCCCGGAGCAAATCGACCCGTTGCCGTCGGGCCGGCTGGGTCATATCATTGCCTTGCATGATTGGAAAAGCCATTGGTTCGGCCTTCGCCTTCGCTCGCGACGCTGTCGCCAGACAGCTGATACGCCTGCACGTCACCCCAAATGTGCTGTCCCTCACAGGCATGGTGCTTACCGGATGCGCGGGGGTCTGCTACGCCTTCGGCGCCACGAGCAGATTCGCCTGGTCGTTGGATCCGCACGGACCGAACGCCTATCTGCTGATGGCTTTTGGGCTGTTGATACTCTCCAGCGCCTGCGACATGCTTGATGGGGCAGTGGCGAGACTGGGAAGCCTCGCCACCAGTTTCGGCGGGTTTCTCGACAGCACGCTGGATCGCTACAGCGACTTCGCCGTCTATGCCGGAATCGCGGCTGCATATGCATTTCAGGATCCGGCGAATGTCACCTTCGTGTTGCTGTCGATGCTGGCTTTTTTCAACGCGTTCATGATTTCGTACAGTCGCGCCCGCGCCGAGACCATAATCCCGCGTTGTTCTGTCGGGTATTGGCAGCGAGGCGAGCGGTCGGCCGCCATCCTGATAGCAACCGCCGCCTATAATGTGCCGGCACTGGTCCTGCAACAGGCATTTTTGCCTCTTCTTACGGTGCTCAGGAGAGTGTTCTATACGAAGAGCGTAATTGAAGGCCGCTCACCGATGGAAGACCCCAGGCAGGGAGGTTGGTGGCTGCGAGTTCGCCTTTGGCGCTGGCCCAGGAAGACTTTGCCGTATGATCTGGTAACGGGGGTGAACATCCTCTGGCTGATATTTGCTCGTGTTCCAGCAGGCGATTTCTTCAGGATCACGGGCTCTTGACCGAGCTTCTCATGTCCTGGGGCCAAACAGCCGATATGTAATTGGACAGCAGAGCGACAACTGGCGCCGCGCCTGAAGAAGGAACGCGATATGTCACTAAAAGTTCTCATTATGGACCCGGATTGGCGGTTTAACCGACAGGCAGTGTCGTATCTTGAGTCTCGGGCTCACCTGGTGGTTAGCGAGAATCGGCTTCCAGAGGCGCTTGAACAGGCGAAGCATTGGAAACCGGATCTGGTGATCCTGGCCAGCGAGCTTGCCCAACCCGCAATGCCGGCACTCTATGATCTCGAACCCCGGCCGGCAATTCTGCTCACGGGCCAGATGGAAAGATATGACGTCGCCTGGAAGGCATGGCAAAAAGGCGGCGACGAATTGCTGATGAAGCCGGTATTCAGGGCCTCCGAACTGCACGAGGCAGTAGTGCTTGCCCTGGAAAACTCCGTCGCGGGCAAACGCAAGGTTCGTTCAGCCGCGTCCGCATAGGTTTTCGCCCAGCGGTCGGCTTACGGGGCAAGGTCGCGTTTCGCGCCCAGGCTGCTGAGGCGCTCCACGGCCAGCTTCTGCCAGGGATTCGACGGCCCGCCCAAAACCAGGTAAAAGTAATCTTCCGGCCGCAACAGATCGTCCATCTTTCGCAGCTCCGGATGCTGCACCAGCAGTTGCCCCAACTCGAACGCTGCCTCGATCTGCGTGTCCTGCCAGAGCCCATCCTGGTTTCCCAGAAGCGCCAGTTGCACCACGCGCTGTCTCTTGTCCGTTACCGCCAGGGCAGCCGCCAGCTTGAAATTGTCGCCCAGCGAGGTGGCCTCGTGCGCGCTGGCCAGGGTGCAGAGCTTCTTCTCCAACTCTTCCCGCGTGAGGGCATAGGGATTGATATGCAGGTAATCTCCCAGCGCCCTTGCCGCCCTGGCGTCCTGGGCGACCTTGTTCTTCTCGAGCAACCACAACAGCCTGTTGACGCTCAGCATGGCCTGCCTGTAGTAATCCTTCGAGGGCAGGTGCGCCGTTCTTGGCTGTATCGCCGACTTGTTGAGCCTGTCCTGAATCGCGATATCCGCCAGCACTCTTGCGATTCCGTTTGAGGCGGACTTGAGCATCTCCTCGGCTGCCGCGACCTGCTTGAGAATCGCCTCGTCATCCTGTTGTCCGAGAGTCGCGCGGCGCAAGGCCAGTTCGCCCAGCCGCCAGTCGGCCAGAGGCGCGTGAAAACCCGATCCACTTGCTTTGAGTCGCGCCCAGGCGCCCTCAACATCATCGAGTTGCTGACGGGTTCGCTTGAGCGTTCGCGCTTCGTCGCCCGGAACCTGTTCGACGGGCGCCAGGTGGGCCGCGGTTGCCTGTATCCATCCCTGCTCGAAAGCCATCATGTCCACTTGAAGGCTCATGGCCTGTGCTTCAAGCCAAAGCACTGCCGCCGCCCGAGGCCCCGTGGGATGAGCCCGCATGTAACGTTCGCACTTGCCGACCAGATCTCTCTTCATCGACTCCATGACATCTTTCGCGCGAAGCACGAGCGTTTCATCGCTGAGCCCCTGAGCCTGTGTCTGGTCGATCCAGGAACGGCGATCCCGCGGCTCAAAGATGGTGTCTGGGCCCGCAAGCTGTCGGGCTATCAGTTGGTAGTCCAGCTCGGCAGGGCCTATCGTGGTGCAGAAGATCGCAATCGCTGCGCCCACAAGAGCACCCGCCACCGGCCAGACAACACCCGGCTTGTACTTTGTCAGGCGGGCAAGCCCCAGCACGCTGGCACAGGCCGCAATCGCCACCAGCAGCGCCAGGGCGAACGGGGCCTTTATGATCCATCGCTGTATCGGCAGCAGAATTCCGCTGGATGATCCGCCAAAGGCGAACAGGTAGAGGTAGGGCAGCATTGGCGCTAGACCCAGTAAGGCCGCCAGATATGACACGTTGCTTCGCAGTCCGGTCTTTGCCGCCAGGATGCATCCCACCGCCAGCGCGCACGCCATCGCCGGCGCGTGTGCGAGAAGCACAGCCAGCACAATCAGCGAGGCGGCGACTTCAAGCCGATACAGGACGGCCGTGATTACCGGCACGAACCACATCACCGCAAGCAGCAGGCCGCCTATGGCAACGATCCATGGATGCGTCAAAGCGTTGATGGGGTGTTCGAACACCTCGGCAAGGGCCAGCGGGTGGATGATGTCCGCGACGTACGCCGAGGCCGACAGGCTAAACCAGCTTCCGCTGGACAGATAGTGCCAGAAAGCGCATGCGGCCCCATATACAAGCCACGTGAGGGCAGCGGACAGAAGAAAACGTCCGCGGGGCGCGGGCCCAAGCAGAGGCAGACGCCCTCGATGATGAATGGCAGCCTTGCTCATGCCGCCATCCTACCCGTAAACCGGCACAAGTCCAAGTTCGCGATCTATTGCCGGGGTTGCTCGACTACAAGCAGCCCGACGGGCCGGGTAACGAACCACGGAGTGGACGCAGACGCCATTCTACCGGCATGTTCTGCTTCTTCATCGTGGCCAATCTGCTCCAGAGCTTCGCCAAGAAGCACCCAGGCTTCCATCTGGGCGGGTTCCAGGTTGATGGACAGCCTGCACAGGCGGATGGTTTCGTCAATCCGGCTGCTGGCGAGCGATCGAGCGGCATCCAATGCGCAGGCGGCGTAAGCGCCGCGAATATTGACATCGGCAGGCGCCAGCGCGAAGGCCATGTCAAACGCCTGAAGCGCGCCTTCGGCATCGTGCATACTCTGGCGAGCGAGGGCCAGACTGAACCATGCCTGAGGATCATGCCCTTCGTGCCTGACAAGTTTCTCCAGCACTGCCGCGGCGCTGGCATGATCGCCCACCGCCTGGGCCCGGCGCGCTTTTTGGATCAGGCGAGGCTTGAGGTTCTGTCGAAAAACAACTGGTTCTATTACCTGCCAGCCCACGGCAGTCAGCAGGCATAGAACCAGCCCGGCTGCGGCGGACCACCGCAAGTACGCCGGGCGTTGGCCCAGCACCAGACCCATCAGCACGCCAAGCAGCATGCCGCCGCCATGCGCGGCATTGGCGACTATCATCAAACCCGTTGCCGATAGCACGATACAGGCGAGGAACCATCCCACAAAAACCACAAACGTCGAGGGCTGGATGATTCTGAAATCCTCATTTACCCGCCCCAGCATCCAGAGCATCCCGAAGAGCCCGTAAATGAGGCCCGACAACCCAACGCCGCTTCGGGAAATCGCAATCTGAGCCGCCGCCGAGCCGCACGCGAGAATCACATATATCAGCGCGGTTTTCAGCGGTCGCAACCTCAGCTCGAGGAAGGTGCCGAGAATCCATATCCAGAACACGTTGAACACCAGATGGACAGGGTCTATGTGCGGCAGCATGGTGGTCAACAACGTCCACGGCCGCAGAGGCCAGTTCTCGGTTATTATGAGCAGGCCAATGCTTACGTGCAGCCAGTACGCCACCGATACCACCACGGAAAGCAGTATCGTGCAGGTTGTGACAGGGCACCGCTTCACTAATGAAAATTCGAACAACCGCTTCACTTTTCGTTCCTGTAGGCCCAAGCGCGCCGCTGGCAAGACGGCTGCGCATCAAACAACTCATACGCTGCCGAAGGAAAACTGTCGATACTTTTTTCGCAATCGCTATTAGATGATGCATCGCATTCGCAACGCGCTGGTCTTGTGGCCCGAGGGTTTATATAGTAGAACCCGCCGGGCAACTGATCCCCCGCGCCGTTGCCGCGCATGGATGCGTAATGGATAACTTCGTTCATCTTCATGTTCACTCGCACTACTCGCTTCTCGACGGAGCGGGCCGAATAAGCGAACTGGTGGAAAGCGCTCGTTCGTTTGGCATGCCAGCCCTTGCGCTGACCGATCACGGCAACCTTTTTGGCGCAATGGAGTTCTACAACACCGCCAAAAAGGCCGGCATAAAGCCGATTCTTGGCCTGGAGGCATTCATCTCGCCGACAACCCGGGATGATCGCTCGATGGGCCGCATAGATCAGGCCTCTTATCACCTGCTGCTGCTGGCCATGGACAACGAGGGATGGCGGAACCTCATCAAGCTTTCCAGCAGGGCTTACCTGGAGGGCTTCTACTATCGGCCAAGAGTTGACCGGGAGCTTCTTGCCGAATTCAACAAGGGGCTCATCTGCACCACGGCCTGCCTTGGCGGAGAGGTTCCCGCTGCCTTGCTGGCCAACCAGCCCACTGCCGCCAAAAAGATCGCCGGCGAGTACCTGGACATCTTCGGCAAGGACCGGTTCTTCATCGAGGTGCAATCCCAGGGCGTCAGCGAACAGGAACAGGTGAATCCGCAGCTTGTCGCAATCGCCCAGGAGCTTGGCGTCGGCATCGTCGGCACTAACGACGTGCATTTCATCCGCCGGTCGGACAAGCCGGCGCATGAAGTGCTTACCTGCATTTCGACGGGCAAAACGCTCGCCAGCGCCGACAAGATGACCTACCCGCCCGAGATTTACTTCAAGAACGCCCAGGAAATGCGGCAGGCACTGGCTGCCTTTCCCCAGGCGTGCGACAATACTCTTCGCATTGCGGACATGTGCTGCGTGGATCTCAAAGCGGGGCTTCACCTGCCCGTTTTCCACACGCCCGACGGCTCATCACCCGAGCAGCACCTGAAAGAGCTTGCGCGAAAGGGCCTTCGCCAGCGCTTTGCCGGCAAGGACGTTCCGGAGCTTTATGCCCAACGCCTCGAAACCGAGTTGAAAGTGATAGAGGACAAGGGGTACTGCTCCTACTTCCTCATCGTCAACGACTTCGTCCAATATGCGCACCGCAACAACATTCCCGCCGGCCCAAGGGGCAGCGGCGTCGCCACGCTGCTTGGCTACTCGCTGGGCTTTGCCGACGTCGACCCGATCCGCTACGGGTTGCTGTTTGAGCGATTCACGGATCCGCAGCGGCAAGAAGCGCCTGACATCGACATCGACATGTGCCAGGAGGGCCGCGGAAAGATCATCCAATACGTGCGCCAGAAATACGGGCACGTCGCGCAGATCATCACCTATGGAACGCTAAAGGCGCGGGCCGCGGTGAGGGATGTCGGGCGCGTCATGGATATTCCGCTGCCCGAGGTGGACGCCATCGCCAAAAAAGTGCCTGAGGGCCTTGGCGTAACAATAGAGAAGGCCCTCGAAGCGGAACCCGACCTCAAGAAGATGTACGATTCCGATCCGAGGGTGCGAAAGCTTCTTGATTTCGGTCAGCGGCTCGAAGGGCTGGCGCGGCACGCGGGCGTTCACGCCGCCGGCGTTATTGTCGCCGATGAGCCGCTGGACAACATCGTTCCCCTCTGCCGCCAGAGCGACAGCACCGACGCCATCACACAATGGGACGGCCCCACCTGTGACCACATCGGCTTGATGAAGATGGACTTTCTGGGCCTCAGAACCCTCACCACGCTTCAGCGAGCAAGAGAACTGGTCCACCGGCGGCACGGTAAGGATTTCGACCCCGAAAAGCTCGACCTCGCCGACCCCGAGGTCTACAAGCTGTTCTGCCAAGGGCACACCGAGGGCGTATTCCAGTTCGAATCCGACGGCATGAAGAACATTCTGGCGCAGATGCAGCCGTCCCGTATCGAAGACCTGATCGCCGCCAACGCCATGTACCGGCCCGGGCCGATGGAACTGATTCCCACTTACTGCCTGCGCAAAAACGGGCAGGAGAAAGTGCCGTCGGTTCACCCTCTTGTTGACGACATCCTGGCTGAAACCTATGGCATCATGGCCTACCAGGAACAGGTCATGCAGGTGCTCAACCGCCTGGGCAAGCTGCCTCTCAACAGGGCGCTCACACTCATCAAGGCCATCTCGAAGAAGAAAGAGAAGACCATTGCCGAGGAACGCCCGAACTTTCTGGAAGGCGCCAAGGAAAACGGCATCAGCGGCGAAGAGGCCAACAACCTCTTCGACCTGATCCTGAAGTTTGCGGGGTACGGCTTCAACAAGGCTCACTCCACCCGTTACGCGATAATCGCCTACCAGACCGCCTGGTTCAAGGTGCACTACCCGCATGAATTCCTGGCGGCCCTGCTGACCTTTGAAAGCAGCGACCAGGACAAGATTGTTCAGTATCTCGCCGAGGCCCGGCGAATGAAAATCGACATTGCCCCTCCTGATATCAACGCCTGCGACAAGGATTTCACGGTGGACGAGAACCGCGTCCGGTTCGGCCTTTCCGCCGTTAAGGGCGTTGGCGAAAAGGCGGTTCTCGCCATCATGGCCGCCCGCGGCGAGGTTGGGCGATTCACCGATCTGTACCATTTCTGCAAGAACGTCGATTTGCACGCCGTCAATCGATCCACTATCGAGGCGCTGATCAAGTGCGGCGCGTTCGACAGTCTGGGTGCGCACCGAGCCGCAACATTCAAGGCCCTCGACCAGGCTATCGAGCTTGGGCAGGCGGACGCAGCCGCGAAAAGAAGCGGCCAAATGAGTTTCTTCGATGCGATGGGCTCACAGAATGCCCCGGCACCGTCTTTCCCCAACATCGACCCCTGGCCGGAAAGCCAGCTTCTGGCCGCCGAGAAGGAAACGCTTGGCTTCTACATCACCAGCCATCCACTGGTGCATTTTGCACGCGAGATAGACAGCCTCAGCCGGTGCAAGGTCGCCGCGCTGGTCAATCTGCCCGGCGGCTCGCCGGTCACCGTCGGCTGCATGATCGCCGCGGTCCGCCCGACGGTCACCAAAACCGGCCGCTCGGCGGGCAAGAAGATGGCGATGATCACCGTCGAGGATCTGACGGGAAAGTGCGATGCGGTCATCTTTTCTGATGGTTACGAGAGACTGAATCACCTGATTCAGCCGCAGCAGATGGTGTTTCTATCGGGCACGCTTGACCGTCAGCGAGAGAGGCCCAGCGTTATAGTCGACGATATCGTGCCCATGGACCAGGCCATGCTCGCGTTCACCGGCGAAATAGTGATTACTCTGCCCTCGGGCCACAATTCACAACTCGTGTCGGCACTAAGCGGCGTCTTGAAGCAACATGAGGGCGACTGCCCCATCACGCTGGAGATCACCACGCCCAATCAGCTTGGCGTCAAGGCATGCATTCGCCCGAATCGGCAGTGGTTCGTGACGCCCACCCGCAAGTTCGTGGACGACATGATCGTCCTGCTTGGCGACGCAGCGGTGCGGCTGTGCCCCAAGGCTCTTACCCCGTCGCAGGGCAACGGTCGCAGATTTGTCCGCCGAGGGGGAACGACGCCGCAAGGCCAGGCCGGGCCGGCAAGCGCGGCAGTGACCCGCTTCAACTGATCGCTGCTTTCCCAACATCTGCCGTTAGCAACGTGTGGACGACCTGTCGGCTATGCCTGCCTTCCAAACACGTCATGCGCCCATGTAAGGTCCAAGTGAAAGGCCGCCTATTGGCACTCGATTTACATTGCCTGTTGCCGTCATTGCTTCCAACAGGTTATCCACAAGGCATCGGTGGCGGGACGTGCTTGTAACTTCGCCTGGTTAATAGGCTTATGAGATGCAGTGCTTCACAACCGACAAACCTACAGGGTCTAATAAGGCTACGGCTGTTTAATATATTACCTATAAGAGGGCGCGGATCGTGCCCTGTATCCGCTTGTGTTTTTATCGACAGAATCCGCCAGCGACTTTAAACAATTCGTCACCGGTAGAAAGATTTTCAAGCTTTTGTCTCTGCCCGGGTTCTTGCAGATCTTGACCTTGGTTTGCTTGACGTGCGTTTGCGGCGTCTCTTTCGGGGCTTGCTGTCGTGGGGCTCTTCCTCGGCAATCTCTGCACTTCCGGCAGGCCAGGATTCCAGCGGAAGCTTCTCGCCTGTCAGCCGCTCGACCGCCATAAGCGCCCGGCGATCCATGGAAGTTACAAAGCTGCTGGCAAGCCCGCTGGCGGCCACTCGTGCCGTTCTTCCGATGCGGTGGATGTAGTCTTCAGCGACTCTCGGAAAGTCGTAATTGATAACGTGCTCGATGTTCTCAACATCTATCCCACGAGCTGCAATATCGGTGGCTATAAGCACGCGGTATTTGCCGGTCCTGAAACCGCTCAGAGCCTCGTCGCGATGAGCCTGTTCACGATCGCCATGAATGCGAGCCACGCTCTGTCCGTGAATTGCTCTTCCAAGCCGATCAACGCCTCGCTTTGTGCGCACAAACACCAAAACCCTGCCGGGCGACTCGCTAAGCAGCTTGTCCAGCAACTGGGTCTTGTGCTGTTCATCCACCTTGTACAAATGCTGTTTTGCGCGTTGAGCCGGAGCGCTTTGCCGACCAACCTGAATTCGAACCGGATGCCGCATGTGGCCGCGGGCGATCTTTTCCACTTCGCTTGGCAGAGTGGCGGTGAACATCAGCGTCTGGCGTTTTGAAGGCAGCGACTCCAGAATGCGTGTGATCTGGGGCATGAAGCCCATATCGTGCATCCGGTCGGCCTCGTCCACCGCAAGAATTTCAATTTCGTGCAGGGATACGCTCTTGTACTGGATGTGATCTATAAGCCTTCCCGGAGTTGCAACAAGCACATTTGGCCAGCTTCGCAGAGCCTTTATGTCGTCATCCATGGGCAGGCCACCCACCACGCAGGCCACTCTGACGCCGCTGGACTTTCCAAGCAGTTCGAACATGCCGGTGATCTGCTGTGCAAGCTCTCTGGTAGGCGCAAGCACCAGCGCGCCAAGATGCATGCTGCCGGCAAGACGGTGAATGATTGGCAATGCGAAGGCGCCCGTTTTGCCCGTGCCGGTCTGCGCTAAGCCGATAACATCCTTGCCTTGGAGGGCGGGGGGAACACAATTGGCCTGAACTGGGGTTGGCGTTTGCCAACCGGCGGCCGATATGTCGGCCAGTATACTTTGGGCCAGTTCCAATTCCAGGAACGATCCCGCCGGTGTTTGGGCGGGAGATGAATCTAGTTTTGAACTCAACTTATCCTCTTGCAGACCTCAAAAACGTAGCTGCTTCGGCGTGTAGGCAGCTTTCCCCATAAGCCCAGAGGCTACAACAAACGCAGGAGCGGGTGTAAAGGTCTGTCCAATATCCTGTGCAAATGCAGCGCCATTATACGCGAAAACTATTTTATCGACAATATCTCTTATCGGCATCAGGCAAACACGGCCGCCAGACGGCGAATGCGATCCTCAACCGGGGGATGGGTCGCAAACAACCTGCTGAGATTTCCACCCGCCAGCGGCGCCACAATGAACAAGTGACTCTGGGCGTCACTCACCGGCAGCGGAATCTGACGGGAAGCCGCATCCAGCTTCCTCAGGGCGTTGGAGAGCCCCTCGGCCGAGCCTGCCAGCTCAGCGCCGCCGCGATCCGCTTCGTACTCTCTGGACCTGCTGATCGCCAGGCGAATAAGCATGGCGGCAACCGGCGCCAGGATAATCAACAACAAAGCTGCAAGCGGGTTATCCCTGCGCCTGCCGCCCCCAAACCACATGACCATGTAGCCCAGGTAACTGATGGCGCCGGCAAGCACTGCTGCGATCGTGCTTATCAGGATGTCGCGGTGACGAATGTGGCTTAGCTCGTGCGCGATGACCCCCTCCATCTCGGACTGATTGAGCATCTGACGCAGGCCGGCAGTTACGCAGACGGCGCTGTTTTGCGGGTTTCTTCCGGTTGCGAAAGCATTTGGCGCCGCTGCCGGCGAGATGTAAACGCGCGGCATTGGCATGTTGGCCTGCTCGGCCAGCCTGGCCACCGTCGAATACAGCCAGGGATCGTCCTGAGGCGTAATGCTTACGGCTCGCATGGAGGCCAATGCGATTTTGTCGCTGAAGTAGTACGCCAGCACGTTGAGGCCGCCGCCAAGAATCAGCGCCCAGATCAAAGCGCCTTGCCCGCCGAGAAGATATCCCGCGCCAAGACAAAGGCCCATCATGCCGGCCATGAGCAACGCCGTCTTCGTATCGTTCCAGAATCCACTCATAATAATCCTTTCCACACGGGCAGAGAGTACGCGAATATTATACGACCCGCCGTTACTAAAAGACTAACTTTTGTGGCGGCGGTGCGTATAGCCTGAATGCGGCACGATGATGCCGACGAAAGTAGTCGTCGCGCGGCGTCGAGACGCTGACAACTTGGCGGATTTTTTTTGACACAGTTTTTGATGGTGGATAACATCGTTGCCGTGCAGCCAGGAGTGGCACTCACAAGGATGTGAAAACGCAGTGCGGCTTGGCGCAATGGATTGCCCTCAACGCCACGTGCCCGGCATGTCTTGGCAACGTTATTGTTAGTAACACCGCGGTGCTTGCGGTTTGCGCAGATATAAGGCAGGAAATTATGGCGGACGTTGATCCGGCTGTGTGGCAGGGCATAGTCCAGCAAGTGGTGGGAACCGGCGGCAACCTTATCCGTCCCTGGTTTACGCAACTTGAACCGATCAGCCTTGAGCACGGGCTTCTGGAAATCCAGGTCCCGGGCAAGGCCGAGCAGGATTATTGCCAGCGTCACGCCACCCGTCTGTTCACCGAGGCCGCCCAATCGGCCACCGGCAGGCTGGTCGGCGTGTGTTTCCTGACTTCAGCGCAAAGGGATGTCCAGCCGGCGGCCCAGGCTGGGCCCAAGGAAGCATTTCCCCAAAGTGAATTCTGGGGCGACTACAGCTTTGATACTTTCGTCACCGGCAGTTGCAACAGATTGGCTCATGCTGCTTGTCTTGCGATCAGCGACAATCCTGGCAAAACATACAACCCGCTGTTCATCCATGGTTCCGCCGGACTGGGCAAAACTCACCTGCTGCAGGCGACCTGCCTGAAAATCGCCCAGGAGCGGCCTTCCGCCAAGATCTGCTTCCTATCGTGCGAGACGTTCGTTAACCATTTCATCGACGCTGTCGGCCACGGCAAACTGCACGAGTTCCGCTATAGGTATCGCCACGCAAACGTGCTGGTGATAGACGACATCCAGTTCCTCAGCGATCATGAACAATCGCAGGACGAGTTTTTCCACACGTTCAACACGCTTTACCAATCCCAGAACCAGATCATTCTTTCCAGCGATCGCGGCCCGGATGAAATCCCGCAGCTCGAAGAGCGGCTTGTGAGCCGTTTCAACTGGGGACTGGTTGCCCGAATCGATCGGCCATGCTATGAGACCCGCGTGGCGATCGTGAAAAAGAAGGCCCGGCTGCGGAATATTCAGCTGCCCGAAGATGTGACGTGTTTCCTGGCGGGCGCGATAGAGTCCAACACTCGTGAGCTTGAAGGCGCTATCGCCAAGGTCGCCATGTTGTCGCAGGTCTGCGACAGGCCGATCGACCTGCAACTGGCGGAAGAAGCGGTGGGCGGCGAGTCTGTGACGGCCTCGCATGAAGTGACGATTGACGAGATTATCAACGTCGTCGCCAGACGTTTCAACGTTCGCCTGGCCGACTTGCAGTCGAAGAAACGCCATCGCTCCATAGCGTTTCCCAGGCAGATCTGCATGTACCTGGCCCGCAACCTTACGCGGCACAGTCTTGGCGAAA
Source organism: Planctomycetota bacterium (assembly GCA_012729725.1). Lineage (GTDB taxonomy): Bacteria > Planctomycetota > Phycisphaerae > SM23-33 > SM23-33 > JAAYCO01. The sequence goes on along the minus strand of JAAYCO010000016.1, from coordinate 832 downwards.
TCGGGGGATACTTCGGCGGAAGGGATCACACCACTGTTCTTCACGCCAACAAGGCCATACAGCAATACAAGCACCGCGATGCCCAGTTCCAGGCGACGCTGGAGTTGATGTCGAAAGAGATTCAGCGGCTGTAAAGCTAGTGCTTGTGATGCGCACCCGAACCATGTTCGGATTGGACGACGGCATCGCCGGTTGTCCCCGCCGCAAGCGAGGAATGGTAAACGCCCTTTTCCCTGCCCAGCCGATCCACCAGGGCCGAGATCTCTTTGCCCCTGCCGCGGACCATGATCATCTCGGCGCACAAATGCTCGTCAAGGTGAACGTGCGTGGTCGCCATTACGCTGCCGCAAAAATGATGCTGATGATGGATGAGCCGTTCGCTTAATCCCCGCGCGTGATGGTCGTAGAGGATGGAGATCGTGCCCAGAAGCACCTTGTCGGTTTGCCATTCCTGCGCGACCACTTTCGAACGGATCAGGTCGCGGATGAACTCGGAACGGTTGGCGTATTCACTGCTTTCGACAAGGTTTTCCAGCTGCTCGAACAGCGGCTGCTCGATAGAGACCGTGAATCTTACCAGTTCTGACATGGCTTGCTCCTGTGGCGCTTGCAACAGATAGTACACTCAGAGCCCCCTGCCGGAAAAGCGGCTTGTTCAAAGAGTTTGTCTTATGTTGTTCGCAACACGCCCGCTGGAGTTGACGATATGATGTCCAGACGATAGCTTCTAAGTGGAATGTGGAAGAGTTGAGCATCGCCAGCGTAGCTCAACGGTAGAGCACCGCTTTTGTAAAGCGGTGGTTGTGGGTTCGATTCCCTCCGCTGGCTTTTT
>JAAYCO010000135.1 GCA_012729725.1 Planctomycetota bacterium | reverse complement strand
CCGAAGTAACCGCCGCCGCCGCTGCCGTTTGCAGTGCCGCAAAAAAAGCGGGCAAGAAGTTTGGCACGCCCGCCCTCGGCCCCGACCACGCCAAACGGATGATCGACATGGGCGCCAACTTTCTCACCCTTGGTTCCGACATATCTCTGCTTCGGTCCGCCATGCAAAACCTCCGCCGCCAGTACGGCCTCTAGCGATTGCCATAATCCCCGCATTTACATCCGACACGCGAAGACCAGCACGACGCGTCTTTTCTAATGTTCACCTGTTCACCTGTTCTCCTGTTCTCCTGTTCTCCTGTTCAACTTTCTCGGCCGAAGGCCGTGCGGGGACCTGACTGCTATCGCGCAGCGAATCCTCGCCGTTTGCTGTTTTCGTTCGCGTCGTGATCATCGCACGAAACAAATACAACGGCGAGGATTCGCTGCGCGAAGGTTGTTGGACTCCCCGCATTTCCATGCGGGGCTTTATGCGTTGTGCTGGTTACGAGAGTCTGATGTATATACGTAGAATGAAATGCAAGCGGCCTGGTCGGATATCCGGCCAGGCCGCGGATGATTCGCAAAAGACGGTTAATCCAGGCCCATCGCCTTGAGGTTGTTGTAGCTCTGGGCAAGGGCGTCGAACGGATTCTGGTCGTAGCATGAATCCTGCTCGACCAGCGCGTATTCGACTCCGCCGGCCTTGCAGGCCTTGATAATGCCTTCCCAGTTGAGGTTGCCTTCGCCAATTGGGGCCATGCGCACTTCCCTGTTCGGCAGGATCATCATGTCCTTGAAGTGCACGAGCGGCTCTCTTCCGGCAAGCTTGTTGATCCACCAGATCGGATCGCCGCCGCCGGCGGTAATCCAATAGGTGTCGATCTCGCCCTTAAGCGTCTTGCCGTCCACCGTGTCATACAGGCGCGCCAGCCACGTCTTTCCGTCATATTTGGCAAGCTCATGATGGTGGTTGTGATACGAAAATGTCAGCCCGGCTGCGGTAAGCTTGGCGGCGACAGGCGCAAGCTCATCTGTGAACTGCTTGAGGCCCTCCAGCGTGAAGTACGTGCCCGCAAGCCCGCCGATGGCGGAGTGGCGGCAGCCCCACATCTTGTGCGTTTCGATTACGGTGTCCAGATCCTTGAGAAACGCATCCCAGCTCATGTGCGTGCAGGAGATGGTCAACCCGAGATCCTTCGCGATCTTGGCCACTTCCTTTGGATCGACCGGCCCCATGCCGGATATCTGTACGTTGCTGTAGCCGATGGCCTTGACCTTCTTGAAGGTTTCGGCGACACCGGGCAGATCCTTGATGTAATCTCGAAGCGTGTACAACTGTGCGCCAATTCGCATCCTACCGTCTCCTTGCTTGAATATCCTTTGTGGGGCCTGCAAACCACACTGTTTGTCATCAGCGCCCCGGCAGTTCCGATAATTTTTCAGCGATTCTGGACTCGTGCATTCGCGCGCTGATCCAGCAACCGGCGATCGCGCCGCCGCAGCCGGCGGTTATCCAATCCAACGGCGTAATCCTGCCATAAACGGGGTAGTTTATCCACCCGTTGGCGGTCGCCGGAATCGGCGCCGCCGCGGCCAGCAGATACAGCAGCACTGCCGCGATGACAGGCGATATCCAGATCAGCATTGTGCAGCGGGCCGGCATCAGTTGGTTAACCGCCATGGCGGCAATGCCAAAGCTGGCCAGCAAAGCGAAGATGATCTGGCCGCGGTCGGAAGATTGAAGCGTAACGCGAAGCAGCACCAGCCCCCCCGCCAGCGTCAGCGCGCCCGCGGCCAGAGGCCGCCACGATCCCACCTTGAAGGCGGCCTTGCTGATAATCAGCCCGCCGTGCGCCGGCGAAGCCGCCCATGATTCGCCCACCTTGGCGAGCTTTTGCGCGTCAACGCCCGCCAGCGGATCAACCCACGCGGCATTGGGCAGGGCCCGCGACATCTTCTTTCTTATTATGTCGATAATCGCCGCCGCGACCACCAGCGTCGCAGCCAGTATCAGAAGCTCAGCGATCATCGGCCAGTAAAGCGCGATGCCGCTTCTGGAGGTGGACCAGAACAGGCCCCTCATCATGGGCGAGCGGAGGCTCACGCCCAGAGCGGTCAGCAGCGACGCAAGCAGCACGCCATGAGGCCGGGACTTTGCAAGGAATGCCGCGCCAAACGCCGCTACCGCGATGATCAACGCAACCAGCAGGAACATCTGCCTAAGGCCGCCCGCGACAAGCAGCACAAAGGGCGCGTGAGGATTGGCGGGCTCGAACAGCCGCCACAGGGCGAAGTATACGATCGCCATGCCGGCGAAGCCCGATACCTGCACTTGAAGCTTCTCAACAAGATGCATGCGATGATAATTCATGCTTCGAAGGCCTCGTCAATAACCCCGCCCGATTCAATAATCCAGTCAAATGCAGGAATATTTTACCGCGGACGCAGGCGGTTCTCGACAACAAGACCGCCCGCGCGGTACTATTTTCCCGCCGTTTGCCAACGGCCAGGAAGAGCAATATCAAAGGTGGATGACATGAGCAATCCGGTAATGGAAAGAATTTACGCCACCGCCCGCAAGCTGCAGAAGCGCGTAGCGCTTCCGGAGGCGGACGACTCGCGAGTAATTCAGGCTGCCCGCATGACGCAGGATCTGGGCTATGCAAAGATCACGCTGTTCGGCGAAATGAACGCCGTGCGCGAAAAGGCGTCTGCCGAGGGCGTGAGCCTTGAGGGCATAGAGATTGTCGATCCAATGACCGACCCGATGCGTGAAACCTACATCGACCGCCTTTACGAAAAGCGCAAGCACAAGGACATGTCCCGCGACGACGCCGACAAGATTCTATCGCGGACGATGTACTACGCCGGCATGATGATCGGCGACGGCAGGCTGGACGGAATGGTTACCGGCGCCGCCACTCCAACACGCGACACGGTCAGGGCGGCGCTGTTCGGCGTGGGCCTGGCCAAGGGCAACAGCACCGTCAGCTCGTGCAGCGTGATGCTGACGCAACTGCCGGAAGTCGGCGTGCACGGCGCGATCGTCTTCGCCGATACGGGCGTGGTTCCCGAGCCAACGCCGGAACAACTGGCCGACATCGCCATCGCCGGCGCCGAGGCGTGCCGGACCCTGCTCGACGCAGAGCCGCTTGTGGCAATGCTTTCGTTCTCGACCAAGGGCTCGGCCTACAGCCCATCCGTTCAGAAGGTTATCGACGCGACCAAGATCGCCCAGACCCGCCGGCCGGATCTGAAAATCGACGGCGAGCTCCAGTTCGACGCAGCCATCGTGCCCTCAATCGCAGATCGCAAGGCAAAGGGTTCGCCAGTGGCGGGCAAGGCGAACGTCGTTGTCTTCCCGGACCTCTCGTGCGGAAACATCGGCTACAAGCTGGTGGAGCGCCTCGGAAGGGCGACCGCTCTTGGCCCGCTATTGCTTGGACTGGCCAAGCCGGTGAACGATCTTTCCCGCGGCTGCAGCACGGATGACATCGTCCAGATTTCGGCGATCACTGCCGTGCAGACGCTTGGTTAGACCTGTCCAGCAGGTTCGAGACGTAGTCTTCGAAGTGGATGGGATACAGGTGAACGCTCAGGGTCTCGTCGCCAAGGCGCAGGCCCCGCGGCGAGAGAATGTCCTTTGCATACTGCGTTTCTGCGGGGAACATCTTCTGAAGCCTGGCGGCGAAGAACTTGCGGAGTATTTCCGTGCGTTTGGGCAGCAGTTCGGTTCGCCTTAGGGGCGCGTGGGCAGCGGCCCGGAAATAGCGGCGGATCTGCCCGACCGATTGGACATCCCCCTGAAACCCTTCAAGCAGGCGCACGGGAACCTGGTCCAGAAGCCTCTTGTCTTCGTCCAGTCCCGATGGTTTTTCGTGCGGGGCGTAATGCAGGAATGGGTCGAAGAAGTACGCCTTGGGGGAATAGTCAATACGGAATTTGCCAAGATGGCGGGCGAATGCGCCAAGCGTGCCGCCCTCGATCAGGTCGGCCGGGCCGTCGCCGATGACGATGCTGAAGCACCGTTCGTTGAAATCGCGGCGGTTGTAGCCAACGACCTTGTTGAACACGTGCTGAAGCAGCGGCAGGGTCAGCGAGCGAACGTCGAAGATTATCAGCGAGCCGCGAACGGTGTCCGGCGCGATGGCCTCGATATCCCTTACGGTGGCCTTCGGCCCGCATTGGGGCGTTACAACCGAAACCGCCCTGGGCAGATCCCCCAGGCGCTGTGTGACGTCCTCGGCGAGGACTTCATCAAGCGTAAGAACATAGGCTTTTCTCTGACGGTTGGCGTGGCTTAGAAGCATTATTCCCGCTGCAATTCCCTGGGGACTTCCCGGCTAACGGTTATGCTTGACCATAACGACCCTGCTGCCGTCGGGCGAGTATTCAACCGAGTCCATATAGACACGCATCAACATTATTCCCCGTCCGGACGGCTTCTCGAGGTTTTCATCCGCCGTCGGGTCGGGCACGTCGAGGGGATCAAACCCCCCGCCTTCGTCGGTGACCGCTATGCGAACCTTGCTGGCGTCGGTCTCATACTCCACGCGGACGGTCTTCGACTCATCCATTTTATTCCCGTGGCGTATGGCGTTGTTGAGGCATTCTTCCACGGCCAGCTTGATGGCGAAGACGGAAGGTTCGCTATAGCCGAACTTGCCGACCTCGTCCAGAATGGCGTTCTGGACCTTGGCCGCTTCTTCGAAGTTCGATGCGATAGCGATCCGCTTGACCACGTTAAGCACTCGATGCATATGCCCCGCCCCGGCGACTATTTCAGCGAATCCATAGCCTGGGGCCTGGTCTGGTGGATGCTGAATATCTCATTAAGCCGCGTGATCACGAAGACCTCGTAAATTGCCGGCTGGATGCAGCAGAGGCGAAGCTCGCCGCCCTTTTCGCGTGTCCTCTTGTGAAGCGTGATCAGCATTCCAAGCGCGCTTGACGACATATGCGCCACCTTGGAAAAATCCAGCACCAGCCTGGGCTTGGGCGACTGGACGACAAGCGCGTTAAGGCTGTCGCCGATTTCGCTGATGCTCACCTCATCAAGTATGCGCCTTTCGGCCAGTTCAACCAGAGTGACATCCCCTTCGGTTGAGATTGTCAACCTGGAGTTCTTCTCCCTTGTCACGGCGTATCTCCTTACTGCGTCGGGCAATGGTCGTAGTTGAGCCCTTCGGGGGGCGTTATGCGACAGCTTATGCACTTGCCGTTGTGGCTGTCAAGTTAATGATGACCCCCGCAAGCCACATTCCCCGGCGTACGCGCCGCCTTTACTTAAGCAACATCACTATGTTGATGAGCACGCTAACGGCAAGGGCCGCGGCCAGGGCGATTATGTACGTCAGAAGGCTGGACTGCACCGCGGGGGGCTGCTGGATGGCGTCGGCAATGTCCGCCGAGGGCGGGCCGTTCTGCTCGGCGTCGGCAAGCCCGTTGAGCACGTTATCCTTGATCTGCCTTCTGGCCTGAAGAGGCGCCTCGCCGGCGGCGATTGCCTGGAGGTCCAGAAGCATGTCGTCGGTCGATGCGTACCTTTTTGCCCGATCTTTCGCCATCATCACTTCAACCACCTCGCCGATGCCTGATGACAGGCCGGTGTTGATGTGATCGGGCGGAACGAGCGGCTCCTTGAGGTGCTTGTGCATGACGGCCACCGGCGTCGGCCCGTCAAACGGAACCCTTCCGGTGACAAGGTGGTAAAGCGTCGCGCCCAGCGAATAGATGTCGGCGCGGAAGTCGATGTCCACCTCCCCGCGAATCTGCTCGGGACTGATGTAGTACGGCGTGCCGAACGCCCGCCCCGCCTCCGCCTGGGCGGCCTCGGCGTCGCCGGTCGAGCGAGCCAGACCCATGTCGGCCAATTTCACAACGCCCTCGGGCGTTATCATGATGTTCTTTGGCTTCACGTCGCGGTGAATCAAGCCCTGGCTGTGGGCGTGCTTCAACGCGGTGGCGATCTGGATGATGATCTTCAGGGCCTCTTCCTCGCTGAAGACCTTTCCGTTGGCAAGCTCGTCGTAAAGCGTATGCCCCTCGACGAACTCCATGACGAAATAGTGATACCCGCCGGCCTCGCCGACGTCGATTGCCTGCACTATGTTTGGATGGTTAAGCTTCGCCGCGGCGCGCCCTTCCTTATAGAACAGCTTCACGTACTCGCTGTTTTCGCTGAGGCGCTTTGGCAGAATCTTCACCGCCACCGGTCGGTCAAGGCTCAACTGAACCGCCTTGTAAACCTTCGCCATGGCCCCCGCGCCAAGCACGGAAACCAGCTTGTAGCCCGGCAACTGGCGGTCTCGCGATTCCTGGATGAGCTTTTTGAGCCTGCTCAACTGGCTGGAAGTGACTGCCTCCTGCTCGACCAGGACATCGGCAAAGCTGCGATGGCTGGCCTGCTGAGCGAGCCGTGCCTTTTCTATCTCTTCGCAGGTGGCCAACTGGCGATCAACCACCAGGCGCGCGAGTTCAGTGTCCATTGACGGCGCGACTGACTTTGTCTTTTCCGTAGACATACGAACCTGCTGAAATGAAGCTCAGGCGAAAATACAGCCTTTCAGGTCGAATGTCGCACTATAGCGACACCATCATTATAAACGAAACACATTCTTTTACAAAATTCATCAACTTGCGCCGGCGGTTTAGCCGCTGCCCTCGCAAAGCGATGTGAATCAGCCGTACACCCACCGGGGGGCGATTTCCCATCCGCCCTCGCCCTTGGCCAGCAGGTGGCTGCGGACTTGCCAGCATAGCTGGCACTTGCTTGCATACCGCCGTTCGGCGACAAATCCGCTTTCGGCCGCCATCTCGGCCAGCGCTCGCGGCCCGCCTCGCGCAAGAACGCCAAGCACGGGCCTGTCCTGTTCATTTTTCAGATCGTCCCAGACCTGTGCAACCGTCTTATCCGCCAACCGGCCCAGAGCCAGTCCGGCGCAGGTTCCCGGCATCACGATCCCGTCGCCGTCTATGTGCACGTGCCGAGACCTGAGCAGGGCTTCCCTGCATGGACTATCGACAATCGCCGGGCCCTTGTTAAGTAACAGATCGGGCCCAAAGGCTGCTGCCCTTGCCAGCAGCCGCTCCCTTCCGCCAAGCGCGTATTTCACGAAACATTCGCGCCGCTGCTCGTCCGTCAAATCCGACGTGTTGAAACCATTTTGCAGCCAGTCGCGCCAGCGAACCTGCACTCGATCCTCGCCAAGCACATCGCCGGCAACCTGGGCGGCAAGGCGGCATCGTTCTATGGGCACGAACTGCTGATGATACGGATCCGCCGATATCGCCAGCTTGCCCATGCCGGCCTCGTCCAGTTGCCTGATGCGGTCGCGGATGACGCCCGCGTCGGTCGCCCAGAAGGCGTTGGTCTCGACCTTCTCAAGCGAGGCGAGCCCTTGCGCCTTCGCCCGCCTGCATATTTCTATCAGCCTGGGCCAATTAAGGAACGGCTCTCCGCCTGTCAGATGAACACGGCAGCCGTGCGGGCTGGCCTCGACAAGCTGACGCCATATCTCCAACGCCCGCTCGACGCTCATCTCGGGCCCGCTGCTCCGCGGAGAGCAGTTCATGTAGCAGCACTCGCAGGCGGCGTTGCACCTGCTGGTGAGTATCAGCCCGGCGAAGGACCAGTACTTGACCGGCATCGGGGCGGAACGATCTTGTTTCATGCTCGCTGGGTCCAGAATTCCGACACTCCCGTCAGGAACATTTCGACGGCCAGTGTAACAAGAATCATGCCCATGAGGCGCTGAATAGCAAGAAGCCCGCGCGCGCCAAGCAGTCTGCTGAGCAGATTTCCCAGCATGAGTATCGCCGCGCTGGCGGTCCAGGCGATGAGCAGGGCGGCGGCCCATTCCATCATTCGATGGGGTTCCTGGCTTACAAGAAGCACCAGGGTGGCCATGGCGGACGGCCCGGCCACCGCGGGAACCGCCAGCGGAACCACCAGCGGATCCTGCGGGCGGCGCTCGGCGGAACCGACCTGCTGCTCGCCAAAGATCATTTTGAGCGAGATCATGAACAGGACCACCCCGCCGGCAATTCTGAGTGATGATGTAGATATGCCAAATACTGCCAGCCCCGGCCGGCCCGCCACAAGAAAGCCCCCAAGCACCCCCAGGGCGATCAGCAATTCTCGCAGCATGACCTTCCACCGGCGGTTTTCGGGCACGTCCTGAAGCACCGCAAGAAAGAACGGAACGTTGCCCAGCGGGTCGAGAACCAGCAGAAGCAGCAAACTGGCTGAGAGAATCGTCATTTGGCCTCCACACATATTCTACACCAAATTTGGCGTTGCGGGCAGGCGCTATCCGACGCATGCAACCGGCGTTGCGGCATCAAAGGTGATAGAATTTGGGGTAATCGCGGGCGCGGCCGTTGGCCGATTGTTATACGGGGCGAAATTTCGCCAAAGGAGCCTTTCCATGCGACGATTCTGGACGATAGCGACAGCCGCGGCTTTGCTGGTTCTTTCTTTTCCCGTGCAGGCTCAAAACGGCGAGGAAACACAACCCGCCGCACGAAGGCTCGCACACATGAGGCTCTCGGGCGAGGTGCTTGGGAGCCCCCCGTCGTTCACGCTGTTCGGCGACGGAGAGTACATGACCCTTCAGGACTGGCTGCACAGGCTTTCGCGGGCCAGGCGAGATCCGGAAGTGGCCGCGGTCGCCATCGACATAGACTCGCCCGAAATGTCGCTCTCTCAGGCCCAGGAACTGGCCGACGCCGTTGTGCGGCTTAAAGAGGTCAAGCCCGTCTACGCCTACCTGAATTCCCCCAAGGCGGCCGAGCATCTTGTGGCATCCGGCGCAACAGAAATCGCGATGGACGAGGCGGACATGCTCAACATCGTCGGCGTCGGCGCGGAGATGTTCTTCTTCGGCAAGACGCTGGGCAAGATCGGCCTGCAGCCGCAGATGGTCCAGATCGGCAGGTACAAGGGCGCCGCCGAGCCCGTCACGTCGGATGAGCCCTCGCAGTATCTCAAAGAGCAGTACGACTGGATCCTCGACGATCTGTTCGACCAGCTTGTCGAGCAGATATCCTCCATGCGCCGCCTGTCGCGCGACGAGGCCAGAAAGGCGATTGATATGGGCCCGCTTGAAGCGAACCAGGCGGTTGAACTGCACATGGTTGACAGGCTCTGCGCCAAGGTTGACTGGCTTGACCGGATCGGCGACGGCCTGAAGGACGAAGACGGCAAGTACCACATCGTGGCCAACTACGGCAAGAAAGAGCCGATCGCGGTTGACGCGTCGAATCCATTCGCGTTGCTCAACTCGCTGCTTCGCGGGTCCAAACCGGCGGAGGCGCAGGATCCGACCATCGCGATTATCCACGTTGACGGGGTAATCGTGCCCGGCGACGGCGGCGAAACGCTGCTTGGTCAGCGCGTTGTCGGGGCGTCGGCAATTATGGGCGCATTTCGCCAGGCGACCGAGGATGAGCGGATAAAGGCGGTTGTTTTCCGCATCGATTCGCCCGGCGGCTCTGCCCTTGCAAGCGAACAGATCTACAACTCGGCGAGGAAATGCGCGAAGGTCAAGCCCGTCATCGCCAGCATCGGCCAGGTCGGCGCCAGCGGCGGATACTACATCGCCGTGGCGGCGGACAGCATCCTTGCCGACCCCGCCGCTATCACCGGCTCGATAGGCGTCGTCAGCGGCAAGATCGCGATAACCGAACTGCTGGACAAGATCGGCGTCGGCAGGTACGAAGCCACCCGCGGAAGAAACGCCGGGTTGTGGCTCAGCAGGCCCTGGACCGCCGAAGAATTGCAGGTAATAGAACGCCACGCCAATCAGACATACGACCTGTTCGTCAAGCGGGTGAAAGACGGCAGAGGCACGCGAATTGGCGACATAGAAGCCGTTGCACAGGGCCGCATTTTCACCGCCAGGCAGGCAGCCGCCAATGGCCTGATAGACCGCATCGGCGGACTGCGAGAGGCGGTGGCCCTTGCCCAGGACGCCGCAGGGGTTGAAGAACCGTTCTTTCTTGTTCTGCCTCGCGCGCGGTCGCTTGCGGATGTGCTAAGCGGGCGGGAGGAACCCGGACCACTTGGACTGCCCGGGGCAATGGCGCTTCTTGACGAGCCGGCCCTGAGGCTCGTCAACACCAGCGGCGCAGCCTACATGATGGAAATCGCCCGATTGCTTCAAGGCGAATCCGTGCTGCTTGCAATGCCGGAGTATCTGCTGATCAAGCAGTAGCGCGGTCTGATGCCTAGTTGCTGACCGGCTCCAAACTGGCCGAGAGCTTGCACGCTTCAAGAATTTTGCGCGAAATATCGGTGTTGTCCTGGCTTGCCGCGAATGCCTCTGACCCCGCGCCGGCGGCGTACACAGGCACATCCACGCCGGTGTGGCCGCCGGTTGACCACTTGACGCCGGCGCGAGCCTGAGCGATGTTTCTGCAAGCGAGAACGGCCGCACTGTGCCGCTTTTCGACTTTCAGCACCCTTATCAGGCTCAACTCCGCAAGCTCATCCTGGGACAACTCGGCGATTCCGAACACGTCAACCATCGCAGCCGTGAGCTTGTCGGTGGTCAGCTCGTCGCCCTTGGGAAGATCTTCCAGTTTGCCGCTCAGGTTGGCTATTTCCTCCTGGCGCGCGATGTCCAGCGAGTCTTCCAGAACGGACATGCCGCCGGTTTCGTGATCGGCGGTGACTATTATCAGGGTGTCGTCCGGATGGGACACATAGAAGCGATAGGCGGCTTCAATTGCGCGATCGAACGCCAACGTCTCGTTGAGATTCCTCCATGCCATGTTGGCATGTCCGGCGCTGTCAATCGCCCCGCCTTCGACCATAATGAAAAAGCCGTCAGGGTTGTACAGGCGGTCTATCGCCACTGCCGTCGCGTGCGCAAGATCGCCATTCGCGATGGTGTTGGACGCCATGCTTGGAGCAATAATGGCCAGAGCGGCATCCTTGCTTATCGATGCAGCCGCCGAGACATCTTCCACCACCTGAACGCCTGCTTTCTTCCAGGCTTCCAGAATCACCGCCTGCGACTTGTCCTCGCTATGGAGGGCGCAGCCGGCAAGCAGGTTAATGCCGCTGGCGGGGAATTGATTGGCGATGAGGTTGTACTGGTTTCGGCTGGCGGCATGTCCATAAAACCCTGCCGGGGTCGCGTGGTTCACCCCAACGCTGGTCAACACGCCGACCTTCATGCCGGCGTGGGCGAACGCTTTGCAGATGGATTCCACCCTCTGGCCGTCGGGCGTCTGGCCGATCATGCCGTTGTTGGTCTTCCGGCCGCGGGCAAGGGCGGTGGCGGCGGCGGCGCTGTCCGTAACGGGCAGGTTCGCGCTGCGAGTCTTCATACTTCCCTTGACAGGCAACCTGGTCATTCGCAGCTCTCCCCCGCCGCGATGCGTCAGGCCCGCCTGGGCAAGCTTCACCTGTTCAAAGCCCATGCCGTCGCCAATGAACAGGAACACGTATTTGGGCGTCGAAAGCTTCGGTTGATCGGCAACAAGATGCGGGCTTGAAACGCCAAGTAGAAACGCAGCGAGAACGAGAGCAACAGAAGCTTTGCGTATTGTCATGGGGTGCCTTTCCGTTCGCCCGTCGGCGGTTTGGGACGCAATAGAATAGATTAGTGGGCGTTAAGCACTATGACAAGAATCTTCCCCGGCTCCTCAGGCGTCGTGCGTCACGAAACCCCGGCCCGGGGGCAGAACACAGGAGTTTGGCATGAGCAGAAAGATCGCGGCATTAATGGTCGTTTTGTTGGGCGCGACGGTCAGCCTGATGGCCCAGGACGAGCCGAAAACCCGCCCCGCTCGCGGCGAGGGCGACAGGCCCAGGATGAGAGAAGGCATGGGCGGCCCGTTCGCCGGACTCGACCTGACCGAAGAGCAGAGAGAAAAGATCAAGGATATTCAGGAGGAGGGTCGCAAGCAGGCCAAGGAAGCAAAGACCCCCGAAGACAGGGCCAAGATCCGCCAGGAGACGATGGCGAAGGTCCGCGATGTCCTGACCGACGAGCAGAAGGAAAAGCTTGACGAAGCGATGATCCCGATGCTCAACCGCCGCGGGCCCTTCGCACAGCTAAACCTTACCGACGAGCAGAGGGCCAAAATCAGGGAAATCATGAGCCAGGCTCAGGAGGATGCCTCAGAGGCCAAAACCCCTGAAGAACGCCGTAAGATCATGGCGGACGCCATGGAGAAGACCCGCAACGTGCTGACCGACGAGCAGAAGGAAAAGCTCGCGCAGATGCGCAAGGGTCGCGGCAGCGAAACCCGCCCCGCACGCCCCGAACGTCCCGAACGTCCCGAACGACGCCCCGGCCACCGACGAGGCGCGCCCGCGACGAACCCAGCAGAATAACCGGCGCCGGATCCGCCGTGGCAAAGACCGCCCCGACATTAGAGCCTGGTTTTCATACAGGCTCTAAGGGGCGGTTTTTGTTTTGCGCTCGATCACCGCATGGCTTTTGAACCGCCACTGGAGTAACCTCATAGGTGGAATGTGGAAAAGTCTGAACAGTTGAGCAGGTGAACAGGAGACCGCAGGCGAAGCACAAACCGGTAGCGGAATACCTACAGGTTGTTCATTGTGTTTTCTACTGCTCGCCTGTTCTACTGCTCGCCTGCTCTGGCACTGTGCAATCTTCATTGCACAGTGCTTATCCCTGCCGGTGTTGAATTATCGTAATGACTGGAGAAACAGGATGACCGAGGCAATCAACGAGCAGATGGATTTGCGAATCGTCGACAACCTCTCAAAGGCCAAGGGGCAGATGCTCGCCGAGTTGCACAAGGTGATCATCGGCCAGGACGCCGTGATACAGCTTCTGCTTCAGGCCATTCTCTCCCGCGGGCACTGCCTGCTTGTGGGGGCGCCGGGGCTGGCCAAGACGCTGATGGTCTCGACGCTAGCCCGCATCCTGAAACTGAATTTCAACCGCATCCAGTTCACGCCCGACCTCATGCCGTCGGACATAACCGGAACGGATGTTATCGAGGAAGACCTCACCACCGGCAGGCGGGCGTTCAGATTCGTCAAGGGGCCGGTATTCGCAAACATTATTCTTGCCGACGAGATCAACCGCACGCCGCCAAAAACCCAGGCTGCGTTGCTCCAGGCGATGCAGGAATATCACGTCACCGCCGGCGGAAATACGTATTCGCTGGACCTTCCGTTTTTCGTGCTCGCCACGCAGAACCCCATCGAGCAGGAAGGCACCTACCCTCTGCCGGAGGCTCAGCTTGATCGCTTCATGTTCATGGTGAACGTTGATTACCCCTCTCGCGACGACGAGCGGCTGATAGTGGAGGCCACCACGGCCGACGTTCAAAACGAGGTCAAGCCGGTGCTGTCGGCCCAGGACATTCTTCTGCTTCAGCAGACCGTCCGTCGAGTACCCGTCAGCAGGCACGTTGTTGACTACGCCGTGAACCTAACCCGCGCGAGCCGGCCGGGCGATCCGTCCGCGCCCGATTTCGTGCGGAACTACATTACCTGGGGCGCTGGGCCGAGGGCGGCGCAGTTTCTCATTCTCGGCGCAAAGAGCCGGGCGCTGCTCGAAGGCAGAATGCAGGTCTCATGCCAGGACGTTCGCGCCGTTGCCGCCCCGGTGCTGCGGCACCGCCTGTTCACCAACTTCAACGCCGACGCCGAAAGCGTGACCTCCGCCCAGCTTATCGACCGGCTGATAAAAACCGTTCCCGAACCGACGGAAGCCGACTACCGCAAAGCCTGAAGCCGCGGGCATGGTGGCGTTTGGGACGCGTGCGACATACAATCTTCCCGCCGGCGCCGCCGGCAGGAACAATCTGGCCAAAGAAGACCCTATGCTAACAAATTGCACTCGTGCATATATCATTATTGTTATGCTTTTCTCGACGGCGGTTCCATGCCTCGCGCAAACCGCCGACGACGCTGCCGCCGGTTACCTGATGCGCATCGCCGGTGAAAGCCCCTCGGCGCTGACCATGCTGGCGACGCTCAGGCAGGTCGGCGGGGCGGAACTCGTTCCGCTTTATATGGCTGCCTGCAACAGCGCCGATCGCAACTTCCGCCTGCTGGGAACAATGGCGCTTGGCGAATACACTACGCCCGAGGCCGTCGCCGCCCTGCTGACCAGGATCGAGGCGGATTCCACAAGCGCCATCCGCCAGCAGGCCCTGGGCAGGCTTATAGATTCCGGCGCCATCACGCACGATCAACTCAAGGTGCTTCTGGAAACCGGCGACGAGGGCCTGCAAAGTCTCGCCGCACGCGCGCTGTCGATGGAAGGCCAGGGCGCCGCAGCCGTCATGCATCTGCGAAAGCTCGCCGCGTCGAACGACCCGCTTACGTCCTGCCTGGCGATGATGAACCTGCTGGCCCTTGGAAACGAGGACCAACTGCCCGCGCTGGAGGCCGTTGTCGACCAGCCGGGCACGAAGTCGGAAGTGCTCGAAATGATCTGCCTTCAGACCATGGAGCAGAAGATTCTCCCGGCCCAAAGGCTGCTGGAGAAGATTTCGACGCCGGCGTTCCCCATGCAGTTGAGGCTGACGGCCTACAAGGCTCTGGCAGAGCTTTCGCCGGCAGGGGCGGCGGTTGTCGCCGCGGCCCTCCGCGAGAGCGACCAGGTTGTTCCTCGAATGCTGATGCTGCGGATGCTTGTGTTGTCACGTCACGGCGGCCCGCACGTCGAGAACATTGCAAAGCAAAACGACGTGATTGGCGAGGCTGCGAGGTTCGAGGCGCTCCGCCACAGCCCGGAGGCCGCGACGGCAGCAATGAAGCTTCTGGCGGCGGAGCATCCCATTGTCGTGGGTCATCTGCTTGATCGCATCAGCACCTCCGGCCCCGACGGCTCGCCTCCGGGCGACGTCTTCGTGCCGGTGCTGGTCGAGATCATCGAAAGAACCCCGCCCGGCGACGGCCCGCTGACGCAGGAGCACGAGCATGCCGCCTGGGCCGCTCGGATACTGGCCGACATGAACACGCCCGCGTCGCTATCGGTGCTTGAGGGCCTGCTGAATACCGGCGGGTATACCCCGTCGCGAAGGGCGTCGGTTGCGGGCCTGCTTCAAACTCGAAACCAAAAGGCGGTAGATCTGGCGATGCCGCTGCTCGAAAGCCCGTACGAGGAGCTTGCAATCACGGCCGCCCTGGCCATGGCCAGACACGGCGACGCCAGGTGCCGCAAAAACCTGTTGGGGATTCTCCAGTCTCCAGACCGCCACAGGATGACCATACCCATATTGGCTGCGTGGTATCTGCTCCGGCTCGACGGGCGGTCCAAAGACGTGGCGAACCAATTGGCCGGTCTGATAAAATGATCGTATGACTGAGGTTATTGTCGCCGTCGTGCTTGGCGCCTGGGCGGTGTTTTTCGCCGTTCGTCTGCTGCGCCGGCGAGGCAAAGGGCCAAGCTGCTCGTGCGGCGACTGGGCGCGCCGCGGCCGCAAGGACGGGGACTGATCGGAGAACGCATGGTCGGGAAACTGATTATCGCATCCCTGCTGGCCATGCTGGCCGTTGACGCGCGGGCCCAGTCCGTGCAGACCCGCATGCAGACGGCGGCGCACGTGCCGGCGCGCACCACCACATTCAGCCAGGCCGTTGCCGATATCGAGCAGATCGCCGGCGTGAAGATCTCGGTTGACTGGCAGGCGCTCGCCCAGTCGGGCGTCACGCCGCAATCGCCGGTGACGCTGCCCGAATCGCGGGCGAAGGCGGGCCAACTGCTCGACCAGTTGCTTCTGCGGGTCTGGGCGGCGCCGGCGCTGGCGTGGCGGGCGAGAGAACATGACGTGGAAGTCACCTCGCTTGGGGCAATCCTTAACCTTGGGCAGATGCGCCCCCCGCCGACAACGCAACCGTCGGCCGATCTGGCGCCGATTCAAAACATATCGCTTAAGGATGTCACCCTGGGCCAGACGCTGGACTGGATGTCCAATTTCAGCAACGGCATGAACATCAACGTGAACTGGCGGGCGTTGGAAGCCGTCGGCATAACCCCGGACACGCCGATCACCATTCGCGCCCGCAAAGTTTCCCCGGCTGCCCTGCTGGGCATGATCACCGACCAGATCTCGGCGGGCAAAGACAAGTACAGCAGCGTGTACTGGCTGGTTGAGGATGGGGCAGTCACAATCACGACCGGAACCGTGCTCGACCAGACGACCGTCACCCGCGTCTTCGAAATAGGCGACCTTCTTGCCCCCGCGCCCGATTTCGCCGGCCCCCGGCTCCAGACCGGCAAGAGCGACGGATCATCCGAAAGCCTGTTCCAACGAGACCGCGACGACGACAAGCGAGTCGATAACGAAAGCCGAGAAAGCATCGGCGAAACGCTCATGCAGATCATTATGGACGCAACAGGCGAGGACATGTGGCAGCCGGCGGGCAAGGGCTCGATGCGGATCTTCCGCAACCAGTTGATTATCACGCAAACCAGGCTGGGCTTTCTGCTGCTGGGGCGGACATCCGGAAAGAGGAACTGATGGGCCTGTACGAAGCCGGCGTTACACGAAGCTTTACCGCTCGCCACTCGATTCTCATTTCGAGCAGCGAAGGCGAGCCGTCGCACGAGCACCTCTGGCGATTCACCGCCACGTTTCGCAGCAGTTCGCTAACCGAACCACAGGCAGTGGTGGTGGATTTTTTGGACGTGCTGGCAGTAATGGACGCCATCGCATCGGAGCTTGAAGGCAAGGATCTCAACGCCCTGGACTATTTCAACGACGGGCGAGCCTCGGCGGAGCGTGTCGCCGAGTATCTTGCCAACCAGATCATCCAGCGGCTGAGTTTCGGGGGCAAGCTTCTCCATCGAGTGGAAGTAACCGAGGCGCCGGGCTGTTCCGCCGCGTACTATCCGGGGCGAGCCTGATATAAAGTAGCATATCGAATAATCGCTTTCGCGGCGGCACAAGGGTTTGAACGTCGAGGCGTGATGCGGTATTATATCTCTTTCCGGCGACCACGAGGGAACGCCGGCCCAGTCCAGTGCGGCAGGACGAATACTATGACTAACAACGAATTCAAGCTACAAGACGTGCCGGAGCCCAACCTGTTCCGGACTGTGTTTCCATACGTGGAGCTGCCCCGGGTCACGTTCGACGACACATGCGTGCCGATGAACCCCGCCCCAGCCATATGGATTACCGACACCACCTTCCGCGACGGCCAGCAGGCCCGCCCGCCGTATACGGTTGAACAGATAGTCGATATCTACAGGCTTCTGGGCAAGCTCGACGGCGGATCGGGGCTCATTCGCGCCAGCGAGTTCTTCCTGTATTCCCGCAAGGATCGCCAGGCGGTCGAGCAGTGCCTCGAAACCGGCCTGCCCTTCCCGCACGTGACGGGCTGGATTCGCGCCGTCAAGAGCGACTTCAAACTGGTCAAGGACATGAAGCTGCCCGAGACGGGCATTCTTACCAGTTGCAGCGATTACCACATTTTCCTGAAGCTCAAGAAGAGCCGCAAGCAGGCGATGAGCCTTTATCTTGACGTCGTCAAGGCGGCCCTGGACGAGGGCATCCGCGTTCGCTGCCACGTTGAGGATGTCACGCGCTCTGACATGCCCGGCTTCACCATACCGTTCGCCATCGAACTGATGAAGCTGCGACAGCAGTACGGCGTGGATGTCAAGGTGCGCCTGTGCGACACGATGGGCTACGGCGTGCCATGGCCCAACGCAACGCTGCCGCGATCGGTTCCCAAGATCGTCCACGCGATGATTCACGACGCCGGCGTGCCAAGCGAACTGCTTGAATGGCACGGGCACAACGACTTTCACAAGGTGCTGATCAACCCCGCCACCGCTTGGCTGTACGGCTGCGCCGGATGCAACGCCAGCATTCTTGGAATCGGCGAGCGAACGGGCAACACGCCGCTCGAGGCGATGGTGATCGAGGCAGCCCAGCTTCGCGGGCACGATGCGAAGGTCAACTACCCAGTCATCAGCGAGATTGCCGACTACTTCCGCGACGTTATCGGTTACGACATTCCGCACAATTACCCGCTGATGGGAAGGGATTTCAACACGACCTCTGCCGGCATTCACGCCGACGGGCTGACCAAGAGCGAGGAGATATATAGCGCGTTCGATACGCACAAAATACTCAATCGCCCCTGTGGCGTCAGAATCACCGACAAGAGCGGCGCCGCCGGAATCAAGCACTGGATCGACAACAACTACGGACTCGACGTGGCCAAAGACGATTCGAGACTGTTGAAAATTCGCGATATTGTCGATGCACAATATGAAGCAGGCAGAACCACCACGATCAGCGACGAAGAAATGCATGCGTGGTACGCCGAGAGCTTCGCAAAGAAGTGACGATGCGCCCGAGGCGCCGCCCCGGGACATCGCGGGAATAACACCGTGAACCAGACGCAAAACGAGACGACGCAGGACCAGACGCAGCCATCCGCCCGCGCAGAGGCCCCCGAAGCCAAGAAGCGCATGGACAAGTGGGTCAAGATCATCTTTCTGCTGGTCGTAGTTGGCGTGGTGGTCTACATTCAGTACTCGCAGCGCAAGGGACCGGTTGTTTACGGCTGGAGCGAAGACCTGCCCGCGACGATTCAGCGGGCATCTCGGCAGAATCTGCCCGTGCTGGTGTTCTTCATGTCTCGGCCCGCGGGCGAGGCGGACCACTTCATCGTGAAGACGCTCAAGAACAACAAGGCCGCCATTGAGGAAAGCAAGTGCCTGCTGGTGCAGGCGGCAGTAACCGGCCCGTCAAGCGAACTGGCCGTGAAGTACAAACTCGCCGACACGCCGGTGCTGATGCTTCTGGACAGCCAGGGCAACGAAATCGCCAGGCGCACCGACCGCGTCGGCGAAACCGATCTGCCGATATGGCTTAAACAGAGCCTTGCCGGAAAGAAATAGCCGCCGCGGCGACTTGGGCTGCAAGGGTATCGGGGAAGCGCTTCCGCGAGTTTATGGTCAACGCACGCTTGCGAATCTGTAAACCGCCTTGACATAATCGTCGGCAAGTAAGAGAATCTAAACTCAAGGGAGGCAAAGGTCGATTTACTTCTAGGTGACCTGGTTCTAAACAACTTACTTGGATCTTATTGTGCCTGATTCAGTCAGAAATGATCAGAATAAGCTTACCTGGCTAGAGGCATTCCTCCTTCGCCGACGGCTCACCATCAATATCCTTCTTCACTCGTTTCTGTTCGCTGTGGCGCTGCTGCTGGCGTTTCTTGTTCGCTTTGACTACGGCGTGCCGGGCTTAGGCAAAACGGCTTCCTGGTTCAGCAACCAGTTCCTGCCGTCGCTGCCGTACTTCGTGCTGTTCAAGCTGGTGATTTTCGGCAGGCTGCGGCTTTTCAGGGGCGGGTGGCAGTATTCGAGCATTCGCGACGTCAGCAACATTCTGCTGGCGGCGTGGATATTCGTGCTGGTTTCCTTCACCGTGTCCACCTTGACCGTGTGGGTTCCCGAAAGAATGACGTACCTCTCGGTTCCGGTGATCGGGCCATACTTCAAGTTATTCCCCACCAGCATTCTCGTGCTGGACTTTCTTGCCACCGTGTTCCTGGTCTGCACCGCAAGGCTGGGGTTCAGGATCTATCGCGAGGAGCTTCGCCCCGTTTCCAGCCAGGGCGTTCAGCGCGTGCTGATTGTGGGCGCGGGCAACGCTGCCGAGTCCATCATCCGCGAGATCCTTCGCATGCGGGTCGAGCGATATCGCGTTGTGGGCCTGGTGGACGACGATCCGAACAAGAAGGGCATGATCATTCACGGCGTGCCGGTTCTGGGCAGCACCACCGACATTCGCCAGATATGCGAAAAGCTTAAAATCGACGAAATCATTGTCGCCGTTCCCTCCGCCACGCAGAAGCAGATGCGACACATAATCGAGCTGTGCAGCGGCACGAAGCTCAAGTTCCAGTCGCTGCCCGGCGTGGGCGACCTTATCGACGGGCGCGTGACGGTTTCGCAGATCAGGCCCGTTGACATCAACGACCTCCTGGGCAGGGCCGCGGTGCAACTGGATTCCGACATCGTCGCCGCGTTCCTTAAGGACAGGCGCGTGCTGGTCACCGGCGCCGGCGGAAGCATAGGCTCCGAAATGTGCCGCCAGATCTGCCGCTTCGAGCCGGCGCTGCTTGTGCTTGTCGAGCAGGCGGAAACGCCGCTGTTCGACATTGAAAACGAATTGCGGGCCTCGTTCCCGGACATTCCGATTGTGCCCTGCGTGTGCGACATTTACGACCGCGATCGCGTCATGAAGGTGTGGGACAACCACCGGCCGGACGTTGTAATTCACGCCGCCGCACACAAGCACGTGCCGATGATGGAGCGCAACCCAAGCGAGGCGGTCAAGAACAACATACTGGGCACAAGGAACGTCGCCGACGCAAGCTGCAAGTTCGCGTGCTCGGAGTTTGTGACCATATCCACCGACAAGGCGGTGAACCCCTCGTCGATCATGGGCGCGTGCAAGCGCGTGGGCGAGATATACACGCAGTCGCTTAACGGCAGGCCCGGGTGCCGCACGCAGTTCAAGGCTGTGCGGTTCGGAAACGTTCTCGGTTCCGCCGGTTCGGTCGTGCCGACGTTCCGCAGGCAAATCGCCATGGGCGGGCCGATTACAGTCACGCATCCCGAGATGACCCGCTACTTCATGACCATCCCCGAGGCGGCCCAGCTTGTGCTTCAGGCAGCGGCTGCCGGCAGCGGCGGGCAGATATTCCTGCTGGACATGGGCGAACCCGTCAAGATTGTCGACCTGGCGAGGCAGATGATCACGCTCAGCGGTTTTCGGCCAGGCGAGGATATCGACATTGTCTTCAGCGGCGTGCGACCCGGCGAGAAACTCTTCGAGGAGCTTCGCACCGCCGGCGAAGACATCGAGCCGACAATGCACCCCAAGGTGCTTGTCTGGAAGTGCCAGCCGGTCAACTGGGATCGCGTCAGCGCCACGTTCGATGAGTTTGTCACCCTTCGCAACTGCGACGATCGCGACCGCGTTATCGCCGCCCTTCGCAGGCTTGTGCCCGAATTCGTGCCGCCCGATTACGCCACACAGCTCGCCGCCGAAAACGCCGAGAACGGCATGGTCGTCGGCCAAGAGGCAGGCAACTGAATATTTCCAAGGACCGAGAATTGAAAAGCTCCAAGACTGATCTCGCCCCCGTGCCCCTGTCAAATCCCGACCTGATTGAAGAAGATGCCGCCGCCGTCGCGGCCGTGCTGCGCAGCGACCGGCTTAGCATCGGGCCGATAGTCGAACAATTCGAGGATGCGGTGGCCAAAAAGGCCGCCTGCAAATACGGCATCGCCGTTAACAGCGGCACCAGCGGCCTGCACCTGTGCGTGCGGGCCATGGGCATTCAGGAAGGCGACGAAGTCATCACCACCCCCTTCTCGTTCGTGGCCACCACCAACTGCCTGCTGTTCGAGCGGGCCACGCCGGTCTTCGTCGATATCGACGATACGTACAACATGAACCCCGACCTCATCGAGGCGGCGATTACCCCGCGAACAAAGGCCCTGCTGCCGGTCGAAG
The DNA here is from genome assembly GCA_012729725.1 of Planctomycetota bacterium. GTDB lineage: Bacteria > Planctomycetota > Phycisphaerae > SM23-33 > SM23-33 > JAAYCO01. The sequence goes on along the minus strand of JAAYCO010000135.1, from coordinate 4,414 downwards.
TATTCGGAAACACCGCCCATTTTGACGCATATAAATCAATCGCCAAGAAGCACAACCTTTTGCTTCTCGAGGACTGCTGCGAAGCCCTCGGCGCGTCGCTGGGCGGAAAGCCGGCGGGTTCGTTCGGCGAGGCGGGCGTCTTCGCCTTCTACCCCAACAAGCAGATTACAACCGGCGAAGGCGGGCTTATCGTCACCAACAGCGAAGAGATCCGAGACCTGTGCCGCTCGATGCGAAACCAGGGACGCGACACCACCGCCTGGCTGCTGCACGCAAGGCTGGGTTACAACTACCGCCTCAGCGAAATCAACGCCATGCTGGGCCTGCGCCAAATGAGCAGGATCGACGAAATCATCGAAAAACGCAGGCGGGCAGCCGGTTTTTACAACGAAGCCCTGGCGGGAATACGCGGCATTCACCTGCCCCCCATGGCCGAGCCAGAGACCGCAAGCTGGTTCGTCTATGTCATTCGACTCGCGGATGCATACACCGCAACCCAGCGCGATTCGGTCATGGACTTCCTGCGACGCAACCTTATCGGCTGCAATCCCTATTTCGTGCCTATCCACACGCAACCATACGTGCAATCGTTGCTGGGCACGAAAGAGGGCGACTTCCCCGTCACCGAGCGAATGAGCGCCAGGACAATGGCCCTGCCATTCTTCGGCAACATCACGCAACAGCAGGTTCAACGCGTCGCTGACGTGCTTGAAGAGGCACTGGACACGCTGCGATAATCACGCGCCGCCCGGCTGGTCGCTGGAGCTCATGATGCGTGCGATGATGGCCGTGGTGCTCATGCCCTCCACCGCGCACAGCCGCGACACGCTTCCGCCGTAGGCGCTGACTATCTCTTCGCCGACGATCGCAGCTGTCGTGCCGCCCTTCACCAGCACATCCGGCTTGAACAGACGCAGCAGCTCACAGGGCGTCTCTTCGTCGAATATGGTCACGTAGTCCACGCATTCGAGGGCGCCGAGCATCTCGGCGCGCTCGGCCTGCGATATCACCGGTCGCGACGGCCCCTTGAGCCGCTTGACGCTGCGGTCGCTGTTGATCGCCACCACCAGGCAACCTCCAAGCCGGCGAGCCTCCTGCAAATACCGAACGTGCCCGATATGCAGCAGATCGAAACATCCGTTGGTGAAGACCACCTTTTGACCTTCCCGCCGCCGACGCTCGAGTTCAACCTTGAGCCTGTCGCGGTCAAACAGCTTGGCCACCCGCAGGCCGACCATCCGCTCCAGTTCGGCGATGATCTCGTCGCGCGTGATTGGCGAGACGCCGAATCTCTCGACCTCAAGCCCGCCGGCGACGTTGGCCAACTGTGCAGCCGACAACCACGACGAGCCGCCGCCAATCGCCACCGCCAGCGTTGCAAGCACTTCGTCGCCCGCGCCGGTTACGTCGTAAACGGTTCTTGGCCGGGTGGGAATCATCTCGCCCTGACCGTTGGCGGGGCACAGATAGCAGCCTTCGCGATCAAGCGTCACCAGCACGCCGTCGGATCGAGCTGCCGAAATCACGGCCCTTGCCGCCAAGTCCAGCGTTTTACTGCAGGCGATCGAAACGCCCCCCGCCAGCGACGTTTCGTAACGGTTGGGCGTCAGCAGTGAACATCCAGCGTACCGCGAGTAGTCGCTTATGCCGGCAGGATCCACCAATATGCACTTGCCGGCCTTGCGGGCAAGATCGATGATCTTCGCCGTCATCGGCGTCTTGAGCACGCCCTTGTCGTAGTCCTCGATGGCAACCACGTCGCACCGCTCGACCGCCGCGGCGAATCGCGAAAGAATGGCTGACTGCTCGTCGGCGCCTATCGGCGTGGTTATCTCGGTGTCCACACGAAGCATCTGCTGAGCGTGACGGTGCTGGGCCAGGCCGATCTGGCGGGTCTTGATGCTCGTCGGCCTGGAGGGGACCTTCGCGAGCCCATCCGTCGCCGCCCCGGCAGCGCCAAGCAGGCGCACAAGCTCATGCCCGGCGGCGTCGTCGCCAATCACGCCAAAACATTCCGCAACGCCGCCAAGCGCCCCAACGGCCGCTGCCACGTTGCCGGCGCCGCCGACGCGGGTTTCCGTCCTGCTTGCCCGAAGCACCGGAACCGGCGATTCGGGGCTGATCCGGTCCACGTCGCCGTAAACGTACGTGTCCAGCATGAAGTCGCCAACGAGGGCCACCCGCACCGCCGGAAGATTCTGAAGCAGATGAATAAGACTCTGCATGAAGACCTCTATTGCTCGCTCGGCGCATCCGCGCCGCGTCTAATGATCCTGCCGACAAGGTACGCCGGGCGGCGGCGAACTCGCTCGTATATCCGATGAATGTACTCGCCCTGTATCCCCATTAGAAGGAACAGCATCGAAAACAATGCCGACATCACCGCCGTGGTGCTGGCCCATCCGGCGACTACCGTTCCGCGAAGATACACTACTATAACGTACACAAACTCCACCGCCGCCGCCAACGCCATCAACAGCCCCAGCCGGGTCGATATCCGCAACGGCAGCGACGAGAACGAAAACAACCCCGTCTTCGCAAGGCCGATCATTTTGCGCAACGTGTACTTCGACTTGCCCTGCCTTCTCTGGCCAACCTCGAACGGAACAACCGCCTGGCGGAAGCCCATCCACGCCAGCATACCCCTGAAGAACATGTCGCCTTCTTCAAGCTTGTTAAGCTGATCGAGCACCGAGCGGTCTATCAGGCGAAAGTCCGCCATGCCCGGGTCAAGTTCGATGCGGCAGATGCGTCGGAACACCTTGTAGAACCACCGCGACGCGAGCCGCTTGAGCAGCGGCGTTCTGCCCGCGTCCAGCCGGCGCGTCTGAACGACGTTGTAGCCCTCGCGCCATTTCGCCACCAGTTCAGGAAGCAGGCTCGGCGGGTGCTGCATGTCGCCGTCCATCATCACTATCACGCTGCCGGTGGCCACCGAAAGCCCCGCAGCCAGCGCGCTTTGGTGCCCGAAGTTGCGAGCCAAACACACCCCGACAACGCCGTAATCCTCTGCCGAAAGCTGCTCGATCTCCAACGACGTGGAATCCGTGCTGCCGTCGTCCACCAGCACCAACTCGTACTTTAACGAGCCCAGCGCCTCTCGGATGGCCCGCGCGACCACCTTCACGTTGCCGCTCTCGTTGCACAGCGGAACGACAACGCTCACCAGTTTCGGCGCGTCGCGCAGCGCCGGCGACGCCGGCGCGCATACCTGATGCTCTGATTGCTGTGTCATTGCGGATCTCTTGAAGATTGGCACATGCTAACACCGCCGCGCCCGCGCTTCAAGATGCCCCGCATGAAGCGGCCTTATCCGCGTGGGTGGAACTGGCGGTGGATGTCTTTTAATCGTGATGCGTCAACGTGCGTGTAGATTTGCGTGGTTGCGATGTTGGCGTGCCCGAGCATTTCCTGAACGCTGCGGAGGTCGGCGCCGTGCGTGAGCAGTTGCGTGGCGAACGTGTGACGCAGCGTGTGCGGGCTGATTTTTCCGCGAAGGCCGCCGCGGGTGGCGTACTTGCGAATGACGCGGTACACATCTTCCCTGAGCATTTCGTCGCCGCTGCGGGTTACGAACAGCGTTTTCACGCCTGGCTTTGCGTTCCTGTGCGGCAGGTATTGCCTGACCGCCTCCAGCGCCCCTGCCGCAGCCGGCACGATGCGTTCCTTGGCGCCCTTTCCGAAGACCCGCAGCACGCCCACCTCGAAGTTCACGTCAGCCAGTTGCAGCGATGCCGCCTCGGATGCGCGAAGCCCGCACGCGTAGAGCAAGGCAGCCAGTGCATGGTCGCGAGCGAAGAGCCGGTCTTCGTCGCCGTTGGGCTGGTTCATAAGCGAGGTGGCTGCGGCGTCGTCGAGCACGGTCGGCAGTCGCCGCCACTTTCGCGGGCCCTGGATCTGGCTTGAGATGTCGCGCGGCAGGATATTCCTGAGGACGAGGAACCGGCAGAACATTTTGACTGCCGCCAGCGCCCTTGCAAGCGACGCTGCCGAGAGCCCCTCCTCGTGCGTGCAGACGAGGAAGTGCTCGATATCCGATGCTTTAAGATCGGCAAGGCTGGTATCTGGTTGGACAGATGCGAAGAATCTTCGCAGATCTCTCTGGTAGGCTTTTCTGGTATTGAGGGCCAGGCCGCACTCCGCCTGCAGGTAGTCGAGGAATGCCCGAAGTTGGGCGCCTCGTTCAGCCGGCGGCCAGGGCGGCAAGCGATTCTTCGACTTCGTGTTCCTGTCGCTCATCCGCTAGTTGCTCCTGCAAGAGCGTGCGGTAGACGGGGCATGCGTGGTAAGAATCGGCGCAGTGCAGGAAGGTCTGCATTATGTTTCTCAAGGTCCAATGGTTCGCGCAGCGATTGTCGGCCTTGTTGATGAACGGGCACACGATGATTCTCCTGCTGCAATATACTGATGGTGG
>JAAYCO010000134.1 GCA_012729725.1 Planctomycetota bacterium | reverse complement strand
TGCTTGAAGCATTCGGCGTGGGCACATGGGCTTTGGGCGCGATCGGCGCTGCCGTGTTTGTGCGAAGGCCGCGCGAGGCGCAAAACCAAGACGTCGATCCCGTTTGATTCCGAGATCGACGTCCTGTCGGACCTGGCGTCAGATCAGCCTTTTGGAGATTTTACTCACGCGGCATCTCCGCGGGCTTTTCGGGCTTAGGCTCCTTCATTGGCCTGTCGCCCTGCGCCGGGGCCGGCTCCTCGAAACCGTAGACCTCCCAGTATGGGCTCTGGTCGTACTGAGCAAAGACCCTCTGAGTGTACTGACGGTCTGAGAAATCGGGCCAGTCGTCGTCGCTGAAGCTCAGGGCTTCGAGGTCATCTGTTGTTGCGTCAATGACCAGTTGCTCGTCTTGAGCCCTCAGATCAACAGATGCCCAAGGCACCGGGGAAAGGTTCGAGCCGATGCCGAGGAACCCGCCATAGGACACTATGCCGTAGGCGACTACGCCACTGTCCATGTCGATCATGAGATCCTCGAGTTCGCCAAGATCCTCGCCCTGATGGTTTGCAATCGCCATGCCGTCGAGCTCGCTCACGCGGCGGAAGCCAAATTCAGGCGCGGGCTCACGCTGGGTTCTCCCGGTCATGCCTTCCGGGGTCATGCCGCTGGCGCCCATGTCGCCGGTGCGTCCACCTTCCATGCCGGGCCAATTGTCATCAGAGAATCCGTTGGTGTTCAGCAGAGTGTCGCGGTCTATGTTCACCGCAACCTTGTCTTCGCGGACGGTCAGGGAGTCGAGCTTCAAGGCGTGATGATCATGTTCGCTATCATCCACCTTCACCGCAACGTACTCGACCTTGTCGAGCCGCGGGGTGAGAACTATCTCCTCGATCTCTCCGATGTCATTGCCCTGCGAATCCACCAGATCCTTGCCGATTAGTTCGGTGGCGCGGTGTATCTGGGCCTTCATCTGAGTCTGCTGCCGCGCTGGTTCATATGGATAGACACCGTTGCCTTCACCCTCTCCAAGAACTGTCGCGGCGGGCAGCATGAGCATGGCCAACATCGCGGTTACCACTCCAATCCGGTACATTTCCCCACTCCCTCATTTTCCGGCCCGAGGCAGCCCCCATGGCAACTCACACGGTCACCCCACTTGGTCCTCACCAGAGGCGCCTCCTGGCCTCAATTAATCATAGGGCTGCTGGGTTGCGGTTCTCAAGACCGCCCAGGTGCGGCTGCAATTGACGCCACAGGCGATTTGAGCATAACATGAGCCCCAAATGCAGGAGTTCGACTTCATCCGCTGGATCCGCCAGCGTCAGCAAAAGCCCGATGACAGGATCATTGCCGGCCCGGGCGACGATTGCGCCATCGTTCGCGCCTCAGACGATCGGATACTCGTAACGACCGACCAGGTTCTAGACGGCGTTCATTTTCGCCTTAAGGACGACGGAGCAAAACTTGCCGGAAGAAAGGCGATGGCCCGCAACCTCTCGGATGTCGCCGCAATGGCCGCCCGCCCGCTGGCTGCGGTGGCCGCTGTGGCGCTGCCGAAAAAACTCTCCCGCAAACTCGCCCAGGATATGTACGAGGGCATGGAAGAACTGGCGAACCAGTTCAACTGCCCTATCGTCGGCGGCGACATCAGCATGTGGGACGGGGCGCTCACAATAACCATTACCATCCTTGCGACGCCGGCAAGCGGAATCGAACCGGTTCTGCGCAGCGGCGCCAAGCCCGGCGACGCCGTCATAGTCTCCGGCGCGCTTGGCCGATCATGGAAGACCGACAGGCACCTGACGTTTACGCCCCGAATCGCCGAGTCAATCGAAATATGCGCCAAGGCCAGGCCCTCAGCCATGATCGACATCTCCGACGGGCTGGCGGGCGACCTGGGCCACATCTGCAACGAATCCGGCGTTGGCGCGGATCTGCTTGCCTCGCAAATTCCGTGCAGCGACGGCGCCACGCTGGCCCAGGCCCTTGGAGACGGCGAGGACTACGAACTGCTTTTCACGATGGACGCCCGGAAGGCAGATGAACTGCTTGCCCAGTGGCGCGGCGTCAAGCTGAGCCGCGTAGGGACAATCACCGCCCGCAAAGGAATCATGATGATAGATAGCGACGGGCATGCGGCGCCCTTGAGCGTCAAGGGCTGGGAGCATGGGCGGGCCGACGCCGGCGGGGAACTGCCCGAAGTTGTGACGACCCGCTCGCCCGCTGACACGCGCAAGCTGGGCAGGAAGATCGGCTCGCTGCTTAAAAAGGGCGACGTCGTTTCTCTGATCGGCGACCTTGGCGCGGGAAAGACGGTTCTTGTGCGAGGAATAGCGCAGGGGCTTGGACTCGATGACGACTCGCTGGTGTCGAGCCCCACGTACGTCCTGGCGCAGGAATACCC